>JANLFK010000001.1:600000-761593 GCA_024655945.1 candidate division KSB1 bacterium | reverse complement strand
CCCACCGCACCATCCCGGTAGCCACCCCACGCTGCAACGGCGTCGTGGAAAGCTTGCACGGCCGCATCGAGCAGGAACTCTACAAGACCGAGCCCATCACCTGCGAGCGCGAGCTGTCGGGCAACACCGGCACCTATCTCCTGTTCCACCACTTCCTTCGTCCCCATCGCGGCCTGCCGTACCCCGACGGACGCAGCGTCACCCCCTACCAATTCCTGCAAAGCAGAATGCCTGAGGCCCTTGCTTCATGGCCCTTCCTACCACCCATCATCCTCGACAAAATCCCCCTCAGGGCCTCACAGCTCATTTACGAGCTCATACCTCAAAAATGAAAGACAGTCTTGCCCGACCACGTCCGATCTTCGTCTATCTCCCCATCAGCCCGCCTTCGCCCACAAAAAACTCCGCGACGGCACCGCCTAGACTATTTGGCCTTCACCCGCACCGGTGGCGAAAACTGCCCCAAAAGTCGCTGGGTACTCTGTACCCCCCGGCCACGCGCTCCCGGCATGCGTCCGGTGTCTGCGGGGACGATGCCGGTGTGCGGAGCGCAAGCCCAGCTTCGCACAGGCCGTTATTGGCCGAGCCCAGTTGCAACGCACCTAATCCGCACCTCCTTTAAGGGGGGCAGAGCCTGCTCACTCTCCGGCCAAGGGCGACGTTTGCAGCAGGCGCAAGGTGTCCACATACGTCACCCGCGTGCGGGCGATGACGTCTGCCTCGGGTGCAGTGACCACTACCGGCAACGGCAACTCCGTGTAGGTCGCGGTCACGTGGCGCACCAACATCGTCGCCCGGCGCACCACCAGCGTGGCACGAAGCTCAACCGGAGAGTTTGGCCAGGCGCTCCAGGCAAAGAACAGGCCCCGTTTGCCCTTGCGGAAAGCAAGGTCCGAGACGACGCTGTCCACCTTGCCGCTGTCCGCGGTGATGTTCACGGCGAGGTTGTACGGCGCGCGCGCAAACCTCATGCGCCAACCGACCGCGACCGTGTCGCTGCCGCCGTGACGCACCCATTGGCTGCCCTCGACCGTCAGCCAGTTGGCAGTGAATGGTACCACCAGCGAATCGCTGTTCACTCTGCCGCGATAGTGCCGTGAGAGGGCATCCACTTCCACCTCCACGTCGCGCAGGTATTCGTTGCTGGCTAAGTGGAGCACACTCCGCTTCTCCGGCAGCCGATACTCGGCGGTCACGCGCACCATGGGACGCCAGGTCTGGTTGTAGGCGGGCAGCCGCGAGAGCACCAACCCATAGCCCACCACTGCCACCAAGGGCACCGCCCCGAAGCCAACGCGTCGAACCGACCGCAGGGCGCCAGAAAGGCCGGGAATGGCCCTGGCCATGTAGCCGAACACAAAAACCACCGGCACGAGCCAACCGGCCAGCACCGCGGAGAGCAACGCCGTCACTGCGAACGAGCGCCAGAAGGTGTCCACCGCGTAAGCACTGTGCGCGAAGAGGCGGGCGCCCATGGGGAGAGCCTCCATCAGGAGCAGACGCAAAAGCGGTAGCGGCGCCGCCAAGCAGAGCGCTGCCCGCACCAGCGGCAGCGGCACAAGCACAGCCAGCGCCAAGAGCAACAGAGCCATTGCCGGGTACAAGGCAAGCCTGGCGCTCAGTGGGAGGAGAACAGCGGTCATCACAGCGAGGAGGATCAGGGCGAAACGGCTGTGGACGTAAGGGTCCTGCGAGAAACGCCACACGCGAGTGCTCTGCAACGCCAACCACAGGCCTGCCACGGCGCAGACGCCCGCGTAGCCCACGTAGGCCAGACGTGCACCACCCAGGCATGGCTCAGCCCAAGAAGCTCCTGGAGCAATGCCTCGCCCGCCTGGGAACAGAGGACCACGAAGACCCAGAGCACCAAAAGCTTTAGGCAGGTGAACCTTGCGCGTTGCTGTCGCGGCAGGCGCAGCCGAGCGCGCCAAGCAACAAGCGGTGACACAGGTGCCAGCAGCAGCGCGCCCACGACCACGGCAGTTACTGCCCACCATGGCACAAAGAGCAACCTGCCGCCCACCTGAAACGGCATAAACCGAGGTTTGGTGGAGCTGGGCACGCCCTGGTTCTGGCAGTGCAGGAGCAGCGCGTCCACAAAGCGCGCGTACTGACCCAGCTTCTCCTTGCGGATGGCGGCGATATTGTCCTGCGGCGTGTGGATCGGAGAGGTGTTCAAACCGACCGTAAAGTCGATGGCCGGTACGTTCTTGGCGAGAAAAGGCTCATGGTCGGAGCCGGCGCCTTTGCCCAGACTGCTCAGGGTGGTAAAGTGCGTGGGGTAAAAGAGCAAGTGGTGGCCGAGCTGGGCGTGGGTCGCAAATGCATCCCTCACCAGCCACTTAGGAGCCTGGGCTCCCTTGGCCTCAAACATGGGCACGATGGGCCCGTCTGCTCCAGTCATGTCCAAGGAAAGCATCCGCTTTGCCTTGGGCAGGTCCGGAAAGTGCTCGGCAAAGAAGGTGGAACCCAATAGTCCCCTTTCTTCTCCGCCAAAGGCCACGAAGAGCATGCTGTAGCGGCGGGGGCGGTCCTTCCACACCCGGGCGAGCTCGAGGACAGTGGCCGCGCCGGAGGCGTCGTCGTTGGCTCCCGGCACCTCCGGCCCCGCAGAGTCGATGTGGCCGCCGATGATGATGAGCGAGTCGCTCGCGCCACGGAACAGCCCGAGGGCGTTGCCACTGGTGGTATTCAGGTGAGCGCTGGCCTGTGGCACTTTGCGGAAAGGCATGAGGTAGGCGCTATCTGCACCGAGGCGACGGAATGTGGCCACAGCCCAGTGCAGGGCCGCCCGCTCTGCCGGCGAGCCCATGGGCCGTGGGCCGATAGCCTCGCTCAAGTGGTGAATAGAGGCGTAGATGCTATCCGCACAGGGGTAAAGTTCTTGGCCTGCAGCCGGGGCGGTCAAAGCCGGAGTGCAGCCGACGAGCAGGCACACGGCCCGCACTAACCGTTTTCTGGAATAGCATGGAAGAGTCATGCTTTGCCTCCCTTTGCCCTCCCGCAGCTGGTGACCAGGCCGCGACCGGCTCTCGGCAACGAAGTCCCCCTTGTGGTCCGCCATTGCCCAGCGGCGGGGCGCACATCGCCGCACGCACGGGGGAGTTCCGAACCTTGTCGTGCTGGAGGTGCTTCTCGAGCAATCGGCGGCTGCCCCTCGTCGGCAAACAAGGCGCCGCAAGGCGTTGCCGCTCCTGCGCTCAGCCAGAGAGGTGCCGGGGGGCCACCACCTTTGTCTGCCAGTCTTGATTGCCTGCAAAGGACCCGACGAGGTAAAGCGACCCTTCCTCGGTAGACTCGCGCCTGGCGTCTGTTGCACTGCGCGTGGTGCGGGTCTGTTCAGGGTCGATCACCTCACGGGCTGCTGGGCTGGCGGCAGTGCAGGGCAGCGCGCCCGCCACGGCTGGCTGGACGGCAGCAACCCTCAGGAGATGCCTTGCCATGTTTGTCCCCCCGATGCGACACTTTGCCGGTGAGCCACCACGTGGTGGCAATGGACAACTCTGCGAGGAAACTGTCAAGACGTTTGCGAGGACAGAAGACGGTTGCGCTGGGGCACATGGCTGGGGACCGTCTACCTGTTGCCGAAGGAGCCCACGCTGGCCGAGTAGAGCTTGTGCTATGGTCGCGGCCGTTTGTGCCCATCAGGAGGGGCGCTCTCCGGCCTGGGTAAGGGTGTCCCGCAGGAAGTCCCGGGCCCGGCCCCGGCAGAGGTTGTTGTGGCAGAACTGGTTGTAATAGTTGCGCAGGCACTGGTAGCAACTGGTCTCCTCGCCGCACTCGCAGCGGGCGACCCGCCGCCAGGCAGCCCGGAAGACTGGAACAGGGCCCTCCAGAATCCGCTGCACCAGTGCCGCGCCGCCGGGGACGTCGTCAAACAGAATGAGCGCTGGGCTGGGACTCCCAGGATAGGGGTAGAGGGTGCCGTTGAGGTCCTCGCGCGGGATGCCCAGCGCCTCGCTGGCCCCCTCCAGCAGGGCGTAGAGGACGGAGAGCCAGAGGCTCCGGTCCGACGGCTCGCCCAGCATCCCCTCAAAGCGGAGTTCCAGGACGTCGGTGACGAACTCGCGGCCCAGGTGGTAGGTCTGAATGCGGCCGTCGCAGGAGCGGCCGGAGCGAGGGTCCCGATGGTCGGGGTCCCGCTCCTGTCGCACGGGCTGCTCCGGCCCGGTGGTCTCTCGGGCCGCGAGGAAGCCGAACTCGGGGATGAGGAACTGCCCGTAGAGCCGGTGCCGACCGCTGAATAGAGCAGCCCCGCAGACGGAGCAGGCTTTCTGAGGCAACCGCTCCGGCGCGCTGTGATAGCGTCCACACTCCGGGCAGACGGCGTACTGCTTGATGCGCCAGTTCCGCCCCCGCGGCCGGTAGATGCCCGCGCTGGTCCAGATCCGTTTGGCCGCCACGACCTGGCCGCCCGGGGCGTACTCCGCGATGGCGACCCCCAGATCCCGCTGCAATTCCAGCCGGACAGCCTCCCGGTCTTGAACATGGGCGATACGCAGTTCCACCGTGTCGGTGGGGAAGCCGTACTTGGGGAAGACATTGCGGGAGCCCAGGAATCCCAGGAGTTCCCGTCCCCGGACGGTGCATGCGACCTCGGCGTAGCGCTCCGCCTCCCGGTACTTCCGCCGCGCGGCCGCTTGCTGTTCCAATCGCCGATAGAGGTCCAGGTCGCCCACCACTTCCCCAGTTGCCAGGTCCAGGATACCATTCCCCTGGTTATTGCTCAGGTGGGAGAGCCATTCCCAGTTCCGCAGGCCCAGGACGGTGTGGAGCGGGGAGGGCACAATCCGGTAGAGGGCCTCGGCCACCTCCTCGGGTCGCCGGGCAACGTAGGCCCGCAGGAGGTCGGGGCCGCTTGGCACTTCCTCCGGGGCGAAGAAGTCCCCCACGGTGTGGAAGAGGCGGCTGTACTCGTCCCGCGCCCAGCGGAAGAAGGTGGCCAGGAGGACCGAATGGACATGTCGGCGCACGATTTTCTCGTTTTCCACGGCCACCATGGGCGGGTGGATGTGGCCAGCCACCAGGCGGGCAGGGTCGCCGAAGTGGCTGAGGTCGTGGGAGCGGCGCTGAGCGAAGGTGAGTGCAACCGCCGTGGTGTCCGTCCGCCGCCCGGCCCGGCCAGCCCGCTGGAGGTAGTTGGCCGTGGTGGGCGGGACGTTGCGCATCAGGACGACCTGGAGGCTGCCCAGGTCCACGCCCAGTTCAAAGGTGGTGGAACAACTGAGCAGATTCACTTCTCCCCGGGCAAAGCGGTCCTGAACCTTGCTCGCCTCTTCAGGCCGCACTGGGCGGTGTGCTCCTCGGCCCGGAGGGGAGCTGGGAGGAGATGAAGATATAGGTGGCGGTAGTGGTTCTCCCGCCAGACCGGGTCGTCGGGGGCCACCGGCTCCAGCATGCCGTCGCACCCATAGGAGGGGCAGACGCCGCGCAGACTCACCGGGGAGACGGCCCGGCAGCGGTTGCAGCGGTAGAGAGCAGGCGCCCCGTCGGCTGCGGCGACCCATTCCCAGAGGCGGTAGTTGAGCCGGTAGACGACGCCGACCCGGGGGCGGTTCTCGGCGGGGAGGTGGGATTGCCAGGGGCTCCCCGATGCGGTGAGGTGCCGCCATATCCCCTGGAGGGTCTTCCGGGCGACCCGCGACCGCTCCTCGCCCTCCAGACCGGCAGATTGTTCCAGGAGACGGGCCAGGAAGTCCAGCCGACGGTTGCTTCCCCTGGAGGGGAGCCAGCCGAAGATGCCGGCCCGGGCGTCCCCCTCTTTCTCCCGGACGAAGAACTCCTTCGCGCGCGGCGCAAAAGCCGGATCGCGGGGGTCCACCCCCTCCGGATAGGTGGTCACCCCCTGGCGCCGGAGGGTGTCCAGGAGGAGCCAGACCAGGCCCCCGGCCTCCTCGGGCGAGAGGTTCCAGGGCCGCCGCAGGAGTTGGGGCGGGGGAGACCAGTTGGGCGCCCGAACGGGGCAGAAGGCGACCAGGCCCAGCCCCTCCAGGCCGACCCGGTAGTCCAGCGCGATCAGTTCCTGGGTCGGCCAGCTGCGGACGGTGCGCCGCCGCTCGTCGTACCCCTGCTCCAGGGTGAAGAAGTTGGCCTCTTCGGCGTGCCGGAGGACCCGGTCAACCAGGTCGTGCAGGCGGAGCCGGCCCGACCGTCCTCCCTCATCCTCCAGAACGGCCTTCAGGATCAGGCGGCGCCGGAGGACGCGGCTAGAAGTGCGCTCCACGTAGGGGGCGAAGAAGGCTGCGTCCTGGCGATTGTCGGAGAAGGTGAGGAGTTTGCGGCCCGCGCCGGGGAGGTCACGGGCCGGCCCCTCCGCCTCCGGGGGGAGCAACTGGTAGAGGGTGGTCGCCAGGACGCTGACCGGGGCGTCGCGGCTGGTGAGGAAGCGGTAGACGACGCCGGAGGGATTGCGTGCCCCGCAGGCCAGGCAGAAAGTGAGGGCCTGGGTGTCGGACCACCGCCGCCGGACCCGGTGGATGCGGACGGAGGGGGTCCCCGGAGGACAGCGGCAGACCGTGGCTCCCTGCTCTGCGGGGGCCAGCGCGCCGCATCCCACGCAGAGCCGGTAGGGTTCGGCTCCCTCTTCCTCCAGCGCCTCGGGGCTTTGACCAGAGGCAACGGCTTCGTCCTCGTCGGGCGGAGGGACCCCTTCGGTGAGGATGAAGTAGGAAAGCCAGGGGCTCATCTCGTCCTGCGTGGTGGGCTGGTGCAGGTGTCCTCCGGATTCCCGCCCGATCAGGCAGGCGGTGCCGCAGCGGGGGCAGGCGGCCAGTTCAAAGACGCGGGCGCCGCAGTGGGGGCACGACTCCTGGCGGTTCAGGAACAGGAAGGGTTTTCCGGCGGCGATGCCGCCCTCCCGATGGGCCGCCTCGTTCAGGCAGACGAAGGCGCCCTGCAGCGCACGGGCGAAAAGATGATAGCGGGTGGGGAGCAGAAGGGCCTCCTCGGGGCCGGTCCGGGCCCGCTCCACCACGTCTTGCGGGACCCCCTCCTCCAGCGCCAGGCGGCCAAGGGTCTCCGGCGGGTCGTTCCGATCCAGCGCATCGGTCAGGGCCATGTAGAGGGACGGCGAGCCTTCCCCCCAGCGCACGCCCAGCGTGGTCGCCGTCTCTCGTTCTGCTTCTACCACGTCCTGCCGTGCCGGGTCGTCGTCGGCCCATTCAAACCGTTCCCCGAAAATCTCCGCAGCGAAGTGGGCGATGGCGGGGAAGTCCTCCCGGCCGCGCCCCAGGGTCGCGCTGGTGGCGATACAGCGTAACCTTCCGGGCTCGCTCCGCACAATCCGGTCTTTCAGCCGGCGGAGAAGCATCGCGATCTCTATCCCCTCGGCGCCGCTGTAAATATGAGCCTCGTCCAGGACGATGAACTGCCAGTGCTGGCCGGACTCTCCGTCGAAGAACTCGCAGATCTGAGGCCGGAGGAGGAGGTATTCCAGCATGGCGTAGTTGGTGAGGAAGATGTGGGGAGGGCAGGCCCGCATCTGGTGGCGGCTGAGCAGTTCGTTGGGAATGCGCGGCTCATCGGGGAACTGATCCCGGAAGCGGGCCTCGGCCTTCCCGTCTTCTTCCTCCGTCTCGCCAGTGTAGCGGCCGAAGGTGATGGCCGGGAACGAACCCAGAACCCGCCGCAACTGGTCGTTGGCCAGTGCGTTCATTGGGTAGAGGAGGAGGGCCCGGACGCCCGGTCGCTCCAGCGTGCCGGCCTCCTGTTCTCGGAGGAGATGGTCCAGGATGGGGATCAGGAAGGCCTCGGTCTTGCCGCTCCCCGTGCCGGTGGCGACGACGATGTTCCGGCCCCCGACGACGACTTTCTCAATGGCCCGGTCCTGGTGGAGGTAGAGGGGACGGTGGAGGGGGAGAGGGTCGGAGCGGAGGGTCCGGAAGCCGGGATGGAGGACGCCGTCGCGGATCATCTCCTCTATGGAGCGGCCCAGGCGGAAGGGGGCGGCGGCCTCCAGGATGGGCCCCCGGGCCAGGAAGTCGGGGGCGGAGAGGGCCTCCCGAAACTCACGGCGCAGGGAGGGGCCGCGGAAGAAGTAGATAGTCTGCAGGTACCGGGTGTAATCGTCCCGGATGCGGTCGGCGACTTCCAGTGGGTGCAGGCGCACGGGAACCTCCGTTGCAGGGCGCACTTACTCCCAGGGCTGGGGCGGCGGGGAAGCCCGGAATTCTAGAGGAGCGGGATGTCGCAGGGGCGGCGGAGCGCTCATGAATCTCGGGCCAATCCCCTCGTGGACTGCGCGCTCGTGCTCCTCGGTGACCCGGGTGTGGTCCTGGGAGGCGAACCGATGACATTTGGCACATATGTAAACCTGTCTCGCGTCCGGAAAGTGGACCGTCCCCTCCTCCGGATGGATGACAATCTTCTCCGAACGTTTCCGGTCGTGGGCCCGCAGGAGGACGTGGAGACGGAGGCCCGGCTCCGGACTGGCGGGCAAAGTCCTCAAGCCGGCCCCCCTCGGCGGCCTCTATGCGCTCCAGGCGGCCCCACCCGGCTACAGACGGAACCCAGTAGCCTGGCCGAGCCAGGGCGACGGCCACTGTATCGGGATGTCTGCGCTGAAGTTCTTCCATCAGCACTCTAGCCTCAGGCTCATTGACCTGATCCGCGAGCAATTCTACCGCCTCATTGAGACATTGGTCCAGGAGGTTGAGGACGTCTCCCTGTAACAGAGCGCCCTGGCGAAGCCTCTGAATAATTGTCCGGATGCCTTTCGGGCACTTTCTGGCGAGTAACTCTTGGAGCGCTTCGGCGCTGGTCTCGGCCGCATCGCAGTCGAGCAGCATTTCGCAGGTATCAACAGGCCATGGAGCGCTAGCTGGGAGAGCTTTTAGGTACTCCGGATACACGTCCTCGCTTGCGGCACCGGTGCGATATTCAGCAAGCAGACGTTGGACTTGCTGCGGTTCCGCCATTCTTGCTCGCAACCGGCTCGCCAGGTCTGGCTTGTCGGCGACGACATTCAGTAGAGCGAGTGTCTGTTGGACGTCTGCTTCGCGGGGGTGCTGCAAGCACCACTCGAAGGCATCGCGAGCGAGGGTATCCAGGCCGGCATCCAACCCCATGCAGGCGGCTTCTGCCGCCAGAGCGAAAGAAAGGCCCTCTGCAGCCACGGCGTCTGCGAGCTGTTGGAGCCGTCTTGCCTGGGCGTCTCCAGGGATGAAGGCTCGTGAAGCTCCTGCGTTACCCAGAGCGCGGCGCAAGGAAGGGGTGGTCTCCTGCCATGGACTTCCCACCGCGATTTCGACTAAGTACTTCCCAGGTGGCAGCTCCGTGGCTCGGAGGCACCGGGCGTACTCGTCCACTTGTGCATCCGGTATCGGCACCTGCAGCGGCGGCTCCCACGGCCGCCAGACGGGCCACAGGCGCGCCAGGCGGTGGCGAACCCGAACAGGGGATTCCCAGCGGAGGCGGAGGTGAAAGGTGTCGCCGACCACGGCGCTCTCCACCTGGGCCCGATGGACCACGAAGCGGCGGGTAACCTGGAGGGCGGGGAAGGAGGCCTCCTTGCGGTCGGGCAGGCCGCGCAGGTTCAGGCGGAACGTTGCGAGGAGGGAGGAAGACCGGCGGAGCGTGTCCAGGAAGGCCGTCAGGTCAAACCGGATATGGGGTTGCCCGGCCCTCCTGTTCCTGAAGGACGGCGTCGTCCTCGTCCTGCAGGGAAAGCGTGACCTCCAGCTTCTCGCCGGCCCCGCCGAAGAGGTCCACCAGCAGGAAGGGCTCCCGGGCCTTTTCCAGGGCGTGCAGCGGGAGCCGCAGCGGGGCCATGCGCCACTTGGGAGCCAGCGCCTGCTCCCGGCTCAGGACGATCATCCAGCTGAGGCGGCGGATGGGCACCCAGAGGGGCACGTCCACGGAATCGCCCCGGTCCGTCCGGCGCGCCAAGCGGAGGGGGAAGTCGGCGCGCGAGACCCCGACGGTCACCTTGTAGAGGCGCCGCGTGCCCTCTTCCTCCTGAAGGGTGACCTGTGCGTCGGTCGCGCCGGGCTGGAGGGTCAATTCGGTGTGGGCATCCGTCTCCACGAGGAGGTGGGCCTCCCGGGCCTCCTCCGGCAGGTAGAGCCTTTCGTGTCCAACGATCTCCAGCATGGGCAGGATACGGAAGGCCAGGTCGGCCCGGCGCCCCAGGGGCCCCCGGACTTTCAGCCGGTAGGTTCCCCTCGGCGCGTCGCCCAGCCAGGCCCGCAGGTCCAGGGCGGCCTTTCCCTCCCTGAACTCCGGCCGAAGGTCGGCCAGGGTGCCGGAGATGCGGCGCTCCGACGTAGAGGGGCGGATACCCGTCCTCCACCGGCAGGCGGTCGCCCCCATCCAGGGAAGGCTCGTCCTGGAGCCCGCTCAGGGCGACGTACTCCAGAGCGCGGTCCTCCCAGCGCGCCGTCAGGCCGCGAGCCCGGCTCAGGTCCACCTCCTCGCCGACGAAGTCTCCCCACGCCCAGGGCTGACGGGGGAATTCTTCGGTAATCCACAGGGCTTCTGGTGCGTCTGTCTCCAGGACGACGTCGGGGCGGCGGAGGACCCACAGGCGGGCGCCCGGAAGGGTTTCCGGGGAGGGAATCAACCGGCCGCCCTTTGGATCAAACCACAGGAGGGGGCGCTCTTCGGTGATCCCGGGAATCCGCCATTCCCGCAGCGTCTCCCCGGCTCGCACCAGCATCAGGGATACCCGGTATTCGGGAGCCGGTTGGGTCAGGGGGACGCGGGAGGCCGTCTGCCAGCCCGTATTTTCCTGCTGAATCCCGGTGGGGTCGCTCGGCGAGACCCGCCAGCGGACCTGTGCCGACTGCGCGGCCAGGGCCGGCTGAGGGGGAAGACGGAGGGCCAGCCCCCACCCCCAGGGGTCCAGGAACAGCACTGGGCTGCGGTAGACGGCCCGCTTTCGGAGGGAGGGGCGAGCGCGGCCCTCCAGCCAGGCCTGATACTCCCGCACGATCCGGGGCGGGAGCCCCACCGCTTCCGGCGGGGGGATCTCCCCCCGCTCGTCAAACCGGAGGGCCATTTCCCGGCACCGCTCCACAAAGTCCACCGCCGGCGGGCCCCCGTGTTCCAGGAAGCGCAGGACCGGCCTGTCGGCCACATAGGCCATGCTGGCCTGGCGGAGGCGCTGCTGGATGAACTCCTCGGTGGAGAGAACGGCGAACTCCGGGCGGGCAACCAGCGGCTGGAGGAAGTGGTCAAAGAAATCCCCCAGGCAGTAATCGGGGATGCCGCCGTGGGCCAGGATGGGCCCGAGATAGCGGTGGCCGCGCAGGGGCGGGAACTGGGCAACGGGCAGGGTCCGGACGATTTCCTCAAAGAGTCGGCCCCATTCAAGGGTCTGGATCGGCGGGATGGGGAGGCGGGTGGTGTACCGGACGGCCTGCCAGAATGCGCCCTCCTCGTAGTAATTGGCCCCGATGGCGACCAGAAAAACGGCGTACGTGCAGGGGTATCGCTCCCGCAGGATACGGGCGGCCTCTGCCCACCCCTCCCGCTCCACCATTTCGCCGATCAGACGCCCCACCGCCTTGACTTCCGCCTGGTCAGGGCATACCTCACCGATGAGGTAAACCCCATTGATCCGAGAGCGGAGATCCTGTTCCCACTCCTCTAGCGAATTCAAGAACATGCCCCCTCGCCTTGGCCACCGGCATCCGGCGCGGCTTGTACTCGCTCGTCCGTTGCAACGCGTTGTCTGCCAACACCGCACGGGGCACCAGGAGGAGGTGCTTGTGCCCCGCCGTTGTCTGGGGCGCAGCGCCATCGCGCCCGTAAGGAGGCTACCCTGCGCCTCCGCAAAGTCGTCCGCGCGATGCGGCAAAGGGCGCGCTGCTGCCACGGCCTGTCATAATGGAAGCCGGCGCAATATACGAAAGCATTCGTTGTAATGCAAGATATTTTGCAGGCATTTTGCTTCCATCTGGGGCAGTGGTGCCCCGCTGCCGGGGGGGGCGGAAGCAGTTCGGGTACGGACTCCTTGGATGCGGGTGCGGAGCTTGTTGGCCCCGCCCTGCGGGTTTCCTGGTTGGCCCAAACTCCCCCAACGCCAGCGGCCTGGGCACGCGCGCAACCGCCTGCTCAGCCGGCACACCTCTACCCTGGCCCCCCAACCTGCCTTGCCCCGGCTGCCTACCGCACCAGCGCCATCTTCACCACCGCGCGGAAGTCACCGGCCTCCAGGCGCACGTAGTAGACGCCCGAGCCGACTGACTGGCCGACCTCGTTGCGGCCATCCCAGGTGACGGTGTGGTAGCCTGGCTCTTGCTGCCGGTCCACCAGCGTCCGTACCACCCTGCCCATCACGTCGAACACCAGGAGCCGCACCGCCTCGCACTTGGGCAGCTCATAGCGGAGCGTGGTGACCGGATTGAACGGATTGGGGAAGTTCTGGCAAAGCTTGTACTGCGCGGGCACGGGCACGACCACGGTGAGCGGCGGATGAAGGGTAGTCCTGCCCATGGCGTCCACATCGGCAAGCCGGTAGTGGTAGGTCTGCCCGACTTTCGCCGTGACGTCTGCAAAGCTGTAGGTGCGATCTGGGCGCGGCGGAACCAGCTCAGAGTTCAGGGCTTCGTAGGGCCCAGCAACAGTCACGCTGCGCAGTATCTGGAATCCCACGTTGCCCACCTCGTAGGCGGTCTTCCAGGATATGGTCACCCCCTGGTAAGGCACCACCTGGGCCGAAAACGCCACCAGTTCCACCGCCGTGCGGATGTCCACGCTCCAGCTCTCTGAGGTGGTGTCACTATCGTCAAAAACGTAGGCAGTAACCGCGTAGTGCCCGGGGAACCATTGCGCCGCTACCAGGAGATAGGTGGTATCGTACCCCGCGGTGGTTCCGTTCACCTTCCAGAGGAAATGGAGCGGGTCGCCATCTGGATCGCGCGCGGATATGCTGAAGCGGCGGGTCTGTCCTTGCTCCAAGGACAACTGTTTCTCCGGAGGTGAGAAGGCGACGATGACGGGCAACCGGTTCTTGTTCAGTATCACAAGGGTGAGCACGCGCGTCGTGGTCGCCCCCTTGTTGTCTTGCGCCGTGAAAGTGATGGGATACGTGCCGGCCTGCTCGTAGGTGGGCTGCCAGCTCAGCACGCCGGTGGCGGGGTCGAACGTTGCTCCCGGTGGTAGACCAGTGACGTTCAGGGTGACCGGGTCGCCATCTAGATCGGAGACCTGCACTCGCACCATCACCGGTTCGGCCTCGTACCGTACCGTGTCGCCGACGAACGTGATGATGGGGAAGGCATTGGCTACCGCAGTTGCCTGGAAGACCAACGGCGAACCGCTCACTCCGGCCTTCACGGCCCACGCCGTCTGCATTCCAAGGGCACTGCCCAGCACCCAACGCGCGGCGGCGATGCCCTGCTGGTCGCTGCGCACCGGCTGCTCCTCCACGAAGGAACCACCGCCTGTGGCGGCCACAAAGTTCACCGTGGTGTTCGGCACCGGATTGCCATAGCGGTCCTTGAGGATGACCTGCAGGGGAGAGGGCAGGGGCATCCCCGGCGTGCCGATTTGTGCGTCCCCAGCGTGCTTGGCCATGGAGGCAGCCGGCCCCGCCTCGCCGTTGACCACAAAGTACACGGGCGAACCGCTCAGTCCAGGAGCCAGAGCCTTGAAGATGTTGGACCCGGCCGTGGTTCCCAGAATCACCGTCGCTGAGGCGATTCCTGAAGTATCCGAGATGGAGGGTTGCTGATTGAGCACGGCCCCTTGGTCGCTCACCACGCTGAATTCCACCGGGAATCCCGCCACGGGGTTGGCGTAGGTGTCGGTGACTCGCACACGCAGCGGCCCAAGCAAGACCTGGCCGACGGTCCCTTCGGTGGGGAAGGGTTCTTGCGTGAGCTTTGCTGCCTGGCCGGCAATGCCGGTGGCCGTAAAGGCTACCCAGGTGCTCACTCCCGGCGTGCTTGCCCTGATGCTGTTGACTCCGGCACGAGTGCTGAGACGGTAGGAAGCCTGAGCAACCCCGTACTCGTCACTCGTATCCGGCACTTGCGTGAGCCATTCGCCGGCAGGCGAGGTGGTGCAGGCAAAGGTGACCGGCGCGCCCCATACCGGCCGTCCCTGTGTGTCGAGCACCTTCACCTTGAACGGGTCGGGCAGCGCAGCATTGACCGGGCCCGTCTGGTTGTCGCCGGCAAGTTTCAGCAGCGTGGAAGGCACCGGGATAACCCCCTGGCACTGGAAGCGCACGGGCGAGCCGCTCAAGCCCAGCGCGTACACGTCCACGACATTGCTGCCGGGATTGCGCCCCACCACAAGAGTGGCACGGGCGATACCGTCGCCATTGGTGGCTATCGGCTGCACTTCCACAATGCGCCCGCCGCCGGAGATGACGACAAACTGCACCTGGTGGCCGCTCACGGGGTTGTCGTTGCGATCGGTGACCAGGACGGCCAACGGCTTACTGGCCGCCGTGCCCACATTGGCCACTTGATTGTTCCCGTCGTGGTAGGCGATCTTGCTGGCCGACAGAGGCGTGAAGGTCACAATCGCAGAGTCGGCGAGAAGCACATTGTCGTTTTCCACGCGTGCCCGGACGGTCTTTTGCCCTGCCTTTGTCGAGGCTAAGGCTGCCGTGGCCCTTCCCTGTGCATCGGTGGGGGCGCTCGGCTGGGTGAGGGTGTTCCCGCTGCCCGAAGCCAAGATGCTCACCACTCGGCCGGGCACGGGGTTGTTGAAGGTGTCACGCAAGGTCACAGTAATCAGCGACTGGCTTACGCCGTCCGCGGGAACCGGCGAAGTGGCCGTGACCGAGGATGCCGAAGAGCTGGGTACGTCCGGAAGGGCGGAGGCGATGAAGCTCAGCGGCGAGCCAGCCAGCGGATTGAGGCCATCGGTAGCCGTGGCTTGCACCACATTGTTGGCTGTTCCCGTTCTCGGCCCGAGGGTCAGGGTCACCTCCGCAATGCCATCGCTCCCCGTGGTGCGCACTGCCGTGGTGTCGTTGCCGTTGAGTTTGCCCCCGCCGGAGATCACGCGGAAGGTCGCCGGGTGCCCTGCTACCGGGCTGCTATCCGCATCGACTGCCTTGACCCTGAGCGCGCCGGGCAGAGGTCTGCCCACCACGCCGATCTGATTGTTGCCGGACTCGATCAGAATAGTCCGTGCAGCAGAGGTGCGCGCCGAGGCGGTGAACACCACCGGGGAGCCGGTGAGCGCCACTCCCTGGTAAGTGGCAGTGGCGTGCACGACGTTGTTGTCGATGCCGGCCTCAGGACCCAGCCGCCAGGTCATCTGTGCGATCCCCACAGCATCTGTCACGACCGCAGCAGTGGCCGCTTGTGCCGGACCAAGCGCACCTCCGCCGCTTACCACGGAGAAGGTGACCGTGTGGCCAGGCACGGGATAGCCGTACTGATCGGTCACCAGCACCTTCACCGGCATTGACAAGAAGTTGCCGACGACACCGACTTGGCCGTTGCCGGAGTGCTGGGCCATGCGCGCCGGAGGAGCCCCTGTCGCGGTAGCGGTAAAGACCGCTGGCGAGCCTTGCAGGTTTGTCCCTGCGTAGGAGGCACGTGCCTGCACGACCTGGCTGCCTGGAGCCGTGCCCAGCGTCAAAAAGACCTGCGTGTAACCGGTTGCGTTGGTAGCAACTGTCCGCTCAGCGACGCCGTCGATGGTGCCGCCCCCTTGGAGCACGGTGAAGATGACACTGTGCGCCGCGATGGGGTTGTCGAAGCGGTCGACCACTCGCACCACGAATGGCGAGGTGAGGCGCGTCCCGGCCATCGCCGTCTGCCCATCGCCTGAGACTTGCACCAGGCGATGCGGGTTGTCGGCAGTGGCCGAGGCAAAAAAGTCCACCGAACCGGACAAACCCTGCCCGGTGACGGTCACCTTGTGGTTGAATGTGCCGGCCACCGTGCCGAGGGTGAGGTACGCACGTGCCTGCCCTGTCGAATCGGTCAGCACGTCTTTAAAGGAAAGGCTGTCAATGTTGCCACCGCCAGCTGCCACCGTAAAGCGCACCGGGAAGTTGGGCACAGGGTTGTCCCACTGGTCGCGCACGCGCACCACGAAGGGCTGTGGCAGCCTGGAGCCTGCTTTTCCTGTCTGATTATTCCCCGACACGCGCACCAGGCCTGCTGCTGCCCCTGGGAGCGCGGTCGCGCGGAAGGTGACCGGCGAACCGGCCAAGTGCTGGCCGGCAATGGTCACGCTGGCCTGTACTACATTGTCCGTGCCGGCTACCGAGCCAAGGGTGAGGACCACCTGGGCATAGCCCTGGCTGTTCACCGGCACGGTCTTTTGCCGCACCCCCTCAATGGAGCCTGCACCCGAGAGGACCTGAAAGAGGACGTTGACGCCGGAGACCCCATTGCCGTATTGGTCGGTGACGCGGACCTTCAGTGGCTGTTCCAGGGCAGTATTGACCGGCGCGCTCTGGCCGTCCCCCGAAATTTTGGCAAGCTGCGCCGGTGCCCCTGGTGTCGCGGAGGCGGTGAAGAGGACCGGAGAGCCCACCAGGGGCCGGCCGCGGATGTCCTGGGAGGAGGCGGCGATGGAGTAGAGATTTGCGCCCGCGGTGGTGCCCACCGTCACGTTGACTTGCGCGAGTCCCTGCTGGTCGGTCACCACGTCGCTGCTGGTGGCGCCAGCGATGCGTGCATCGCCTGCGGTGACGGTAAAGTGCACGGTGTGGCCTGGCCGCACGTTGCCGAATATGTCCTTCACCTGCACCACCAGCGGCCGAGGCAGGAGGGTGCCCACTGTGGCGGTCTGTTGGTCGCCAGAAATCTTGTAAATATGGCTGGCCACGCCCTCGGTGGCGGTGGCCCGGAACCCCACGGGTTCACCGACGAGCGCCTGGCTCGCCCCTCGCACTTCGACGCGGTTCTCCTGCCCAGGGATGTTGCCCATCGTAAGGACCGCCTGGGCGATACCATTCTGGTCGGTAGTGACCTCAAGGAAGGTGCTGCCCGCGAAGGATGCCGTGCCTACGGTCACTTCGAACCTGACCTTGCATCCTGTCACCGGGTTGCCGAAGCGGTCGACGACCAGGACACTCAGCGGCTGGTCAAGCTCCCAGCCGATGGGGGCGGACTGGTGGTCGCCGGAGATCATCTGCAGGCCGTGCGGCGCCGCGGCGGAGGCCGACGCCTGGAACAGGACGGGTGCTCCGGCGAGCAGGCTATCGCCGTGAGTAGCCACAGCGGCGACGATGTTGTTGGCAATGCCTGCCTTGGTACCCAACGTCCATACTGCCTGCGCCAAGCCCTCTTGCGAAGTGAACACCGAGAGGCTGTCGATGCCACCATCCAGAGCTCCATCGCCAGTCTGAATGCGAAAAACCACAGGCCATCCCGGCCGCGGGTCACCCAAATTGTCGAGCACACGCACCACTAAGGGCTGGGCCAGCTGGCTGCCGACAACCCCTGTCTGGTAGTTGCCGCTCACGTACTGGATTTCTGTGGGGATGCCCGAGGTGGCATAGGCGGTGAACTCCACCGGGGCGCCACTCACCCCGGGCGATGACGCCCGCACCACGTTTTTGAATTGCGTCGTCCCCAACGTGAGCACCGTGGCGGCGCGGCCGTTCGCGCCGGTGAACACCGGCTGTGCCTCTGAAAGCCTGCCCTCGCCTTCCACTACCTCGAAGAGCACCGGCAAGTTCACGACCGGGTTGTTGTAGGAGTCCCTTGCTTCCACCACGAACGGCGCCGGCAGAGGCTGGCCCGCAGGGCCGGTCTGGCCGTTGCCGGACACGTAGCGGAGCGGCGTCGGTGTGCTGCTGGTGGCATAGGCCACGAACTGGGCAGGACTCCCAGAAAGGGGCGTCCCCTTGTAGGAAGCTGTGGCATTGACCGTGACCTGGCCTGCCTGCGTGCCGAGAGTGAGATAGCTGTAGGCAAAGCCAGAGGTGTTGGAAACGTTGGTCAAAGGCGGCGTAATGCCGCCCAGGCCCGACGGGGTGAAGGTGCTGACGTTGGTCAACAGGATTTTGTCCAAGAGTGTGCCATCTTCGCGATTCTCAAACACGATGGTGTGCACCCCGGCACTGAGGGCCAAGGGCGTGGTGCGGCGCCGCCACCCCCACGTCGTCTGGCTCTGCAGGCTGAAGATTTCGGCCGTGCCGTCGTCGGCATAAGACCAGAACGAATCGGAGGTGCCCGAGGGACCGAGTCCCCTGCCCCACAAATAGAAAGTTCCAGAGACAGGCAAATAGACTGTGAAGGTGACCTTCCCTGCGTTTGCTCCGGTTCCGTCCGGCACATGAACATACGCCCCGCCCGAGGCGTTCGGGTCAAAAGCCTTTACCATCGGTGGAGTGACAATCCCCTCCTCAGCCTCCATCCAGATGTACCCGTTAAAGCTCACGGAATCGGTGCTCAGGAAGCCCTGGCCCGAGGCCAGTTTAAAGTCCACGTAGACGCCCGAGACCGGGTAACCGTTGCGGTCGGTCACCTGGGCGGTCAAGGGAACGGGCAGCCTGGTACCCACCGGGCCGCCCTGCTGGTTGCCGGCGGCCACAACCAGGATCGACGGATCACCCAGAGGTACGGCCACTGAGAACTCGGCGACGTTGTTGTTCAGCCCACCCTTGAGATAGACTCCTGCGTACTTGGTGGTGGCGTTGCCCTGCAGCTTGTTCGTGTCCGAGACCCGGGCGTCGAACTGGTCGTTGATGAACACGTCAAAGTGGTGCCCGGAGACAGAGGTGGACATCTTGACCTTGAACACATCCCCAGGCCCAGGCTGCGGCAGAAGGCCCTCCACGTTGGCAACGGTTTGCCCCGGGTTGCCATAGGTGACTGTCCAAAGCCGCACGTATTTCCCGTCCTTCCAGACAAGGTAGCCGCTGGCAGTAGGCATGGGTGCGTTCAGCATCAGGGCTAAGCCACCTTCCCTTATGCCGGTGGCATCCGCGTTGTTTGCCCACTTGATGGAGGCTTCCTCTGGGTTATCCCGGTTATTGAGCACGGCCATGTAGCCCCAGGCATAGGTGGGCGAGGTGTTTGCTAAGTCGCCGTTGACGATGGCGTACGCGGAGTGTGCTGACCAATTGGCGCCCAAGGACTCGCGCTCAAAGTCGTCGGTGAAGGTGGCAAGTGTCGCTTGGCCAGGCGTCACCGCCGAGACGATGTTGGATAGATCGCTGACGTTGCCCGCCTCATCCACGGCCTTTATGGCAAAGAAGTACGTCTTGTTGGAGAGCAGCCCTTTTACCTCGTATGTCTCCACCGAGCCGGCAGCCTTGGGGACCGGAGGGTTGAGCACAGTTACCGCAGAGGCAAAGTTGGCCGCAGTTATCGGTTGATCTAGGTACTTGATGACGTAGGATGATGCCGTGCCCACGTTGCCGTCATCGCCGGGAGCAGTCCAGGTGAGCGTCACCGCCATGGAGCTGAGGCCGGCAATGCCGAGGTTGGTGATCGCTGCTGGCGGGGTCACATCCAGAGTGGTGCGGGCAAAGAAGTTGTCGATGCTGGTGTTGTACCCGCCCTTCAACATGATGCCGGCGTACTTGTTGGCACTGTTGCCCTTTTCTTTGGCGGTATCGGTGACGCGGCCGTCGTAGCGGCCGTTGATGTACAGGTCAAAATGGTGACCAGCCGGGCTGGTGCTCACCAGCACGCGCATCACATCGCCGGCACGCGGCGCCGATTGGCTGCCGGTGGCAGAAGCGACGCTGTGACCCGGCACGCCGCCAGCGATGGTCCACAGGCTTATAGTGCCATTGGTGCGCCGGAAGAGCAGGTAGCCATCGGCATTTACCGAGGCGGCATTCAGCAGCAGGGCAAAGCCGCCCTGGTCAATGCCCTCTTGCGGCGCCGCAGCACCCCACTGGAAAGAGACGTCATTGGCGTTGCTGGCGAGATTGTAGACCGCCAAGTGCCCCCACACATTGTCGCTGGAAGTATTGGCCAGCTCATTGTTGACGATGCGATACTCAGGGTCTGCCGTCCAATAGGGCCCCAGGGATGTTCGATTGAAGTTGTCGCCTGGCAGGAGGATGGAAGCCAGTGCATTGAAGTAGACGTCGGCCATCTTGCTGTAGCCCACGTCGTTCGGATGGATGCCATCCGCAGACATCATGGTGGCCACGTCAAACGGGGAGTACTGGTCAACGAGGTAGAGTGTGCCGGCAGGAATGGTAGGGATCCTCCCTTGCTCCGAGTCGGTGACGATCTTGGCCACCTCTTGGTTGAAAAGGGCGATTTGGTCGGGGTAGGCTACCTTCGGGATGATCTTGCAGAGCACAATTTTCTTGAGGCTGGAGCCGTATGCTCCGGTTTTCCAGCGCGCCAGGTAGGCAAGGAGTTCCGCCAGTTTCCCGGAGGCGGTGTTGAGGAAGGTCTGCCCGCGGTCGTTGGAATAAGGGGCCGCCGTCTCAGTGTTGCTTATGTTGTTCGTGCCGATGTGGAGGAGAATGTACTCAGGGGCATAGTTGTTCATGTCCGGCGCGATGTCACGGGCGCCCGTGCCGAACCCACCAATGTAGAGTTCCTCTATGCGTGCGCCGGGAAAGAAGTACCCCTCGTACGGCGGCGTCCCGGTGCCACCGACAAAATCGAAGCTCAGCCCAGCGTCGCGCAGCCGTGCATAGAGGTCATTGCGAAACCCGAGTCCGTCGGAGCTGCCGTATCTGCCGTCGGTAATGGAGTTGCCCACTGGCATGATGCGCGTTTGGGCCAAGCCCTGTGCTGCCAGTGAGCTGAATAACAAGCCGGCTGTCAAGACCAATCGTGCCCACGACCGCCCTCTGTGCATGATGGATAGCTCTCCTTTGCCACTCGTCTCGTCTATTCAGTTCGACCCTGACCGGTGCTGGTACCTGGGGGCGCCCTCGGCGTCGGTGCGCACCGGGTAATCCGTTTCACCGTGAGACAGGCGTTCGCTTTCTTTGGTCACCTGCCGGTGAAAATGTGCTCAAAGCCCTCGCGCTGAATGCTTTGCCACCTCTGGGGCAAAATTGGGGCCAACACGCCGCGGAGTGCAAAGCGGGCCAGGCACTTCATACCGGTCGTATCATTACCCCCAGCGGGTTCAGTTTGCGGAGTGGGAAGATGCAGGAAGAACAGCTCCTTGCTGCTGCCCGACTGAGCCCCTTGGTGACGTGCGGTACGGGCGAGGGACATCCATGCCGGGAACTCTAACCTTGCCATGTCGCTTCTTCACCAGGCAAGTGACCAAAAAATGGACAGGAATTTTCGCTAATTCTTGGAGAAAACGCGAGATTTTGCTTGACAGCTTGGGAACTTTTGCTTATATTTGCCCAGACTTAGGAAGGATTGGGAACGGTTACCACTCCGTGGGCGCGCGCCATGCCGATCGTGCAGACAAAAGACCCTTCGCAGTCGCTTTACACGGAATTCCAGGGCTACAGCAAGGTTGCCGTCGACCAGAAGGGTCGCATCAGCATCCCCGCAAAGTTCCGTGCGCTCCTTTCGGTTGAATCCCGGGACGGCTTGATCCTCATGCAGGGCATCGAGCCGTGCATTTATGCCTATCCTCTGGATGAGTGGGCGCGTCTCACCGAGTTATTCGAGAGCCAGTGGGGCAATCTCAAGCAGAAGTATCGCTTCAATCGTCGGTGGGCGATGCCCAGCATGCTGGTGCAGTTCGATCCACAGGGAAGAATACCTCTGCCAGCGAACTTGCGCGAACATGCGCACATCGAAGACGAGGCGATTGTCGGCGGGGTGGTAGACCACCTGGAAGTGTGGAACCCGAGCTTGCTCCAGCAGGCAATTCAAGAGGTGGAGCAAGAGTTCGCGGAGATGTTCGGCAATCTGGTGCATGCCAGAGGGGCTCCGGAACTGGGGAACGGGCCCGTGCCGACTGAAGAGAGGGCATGAGGTCGTTGGTCTGCCCGTGCAATTCCATGAGCCTGTACTTGTTGAGGCAGTTGCGCGCTACTGGCTGCAGCGGCCGCAGGGCGTGTACGTTGATGCGACCATAGGCGGCGGCGGGTATGAGTGCATTTTGCTGCCGAGACTCGGCCCTGGGGTGTGCGTGGTGGGGATTGACTTGGATGGGGACGCCCTGGCAGCTGCACAAGAAGCGCTACGACAGTTCGGCTCGCAAGTCATCTTGCGGCAGGGCGATTTCCGTGACGTGGGACGGGTGCTTGCCGAGCTTGGCATCGACCGGGTCGACGGCATCCTCTTCGACCTCGGGGTGAGCAGTTACCAGCTGGACAGCGCAGCGCGTGGCTTCTCTTATCGCTTCGAGGGGCCGTTGGACATGCGCATGGACACCAGTCATACCACTACCGCCGAGACCATCATCGCGCGCAGCTCCGAGGAAGAGCTGGCGTCCCTCCTGCACACGTTGGGTGAGGAGCGACACGCCCGGCGCATTGCCGCTGCCATCGTGCGCGCCAGAAAGAGGGAACCCATTCGGAGCACGACCCAATTGGCGGCGATAATTCGCGCTACCGTGCCTGGCCCCCACCAGGTGAAGACGCTGTCGCGCTGTTTTCAGGCGCTGCGCATGGCGGTCAATCGCGAACACGAGGCCTTGCGCCAGGCTGTGGAGCAGGTACCCAGCCTCCTGAGGGCAGGAGGGCGCGTGGTGGTGCTGTCGTATGAGTCAATCAGCGATCGGATTGTCAAGACCTTTCTCCTCGAGCAGCAAAAGGGGTGCATTTGCCCGCCCTCGCTGCCGAGGTGCGTCTGTGGCAGGCAGCCAACCATGCGGGTGCTTACCAAGCGGCCATTAGTGCCTTCGGTTGAGGAGAGGCGACGAAATCCGCGCAGCAGGGGAGCAAAGTTGCGGGCGGCTGAACGGCTTCCGTAGGGCACCAAAGCGGCAGGGAGTTCTCTTGAGGAGTCAGGATCCGCGACCATGCTCATCGCCACAGGCACAAGACGCCCTGCTCACCCGGGTTCACGAATTGCGCGGCAGCGTTTGCAGCAGCAGCGGCACAGGGTCGCACGTTGGTTGGCGCTGGTGGCGTTATGCTGTGCCGCGGTTCTCTTGTATGTATGGCAGTTGGTCCACGCCCAGGGGCTCATGCGGCAGATTGCCTCGCACCAGAAGCGGGTGGAAGTCCTCAGCAAGGAAGTGGCGCAGCTCGAAGAGACCAGGGGGAGGCTGGTCAGCTTTGATTACATTACCGGGCAGGCGGCGCGCGAGCTCAACCTCGGTTTCTACGGCAAGCGCAACCTGGTGGTGCCGTCCAGCCTGCGCCCTCTGATCGAGGAAGATGAGCGGCAGAGCAGCGGTCGATAAGGTGTAGAATAGGGCAGATGGTAGGTCATGGTCCCGGCTCCCTCTTTCTCGGTAATGCGGTGGAAAGGTGCATGTGGTGCTGAGGCACGTGACAAGACAGGAGAGGTGCGAGGACATTGTCAGCTGTGTGCGCTTTGGCTGGCTGGTCACGTTGGCGTTGGTGCTGGTGGCCGGCCGGCTGGTGGAGGTGCAGCTCATCAGACCTAAGGCCTACAGACAGAAGATGCCGCTCGTGCGGCTGAGCAAGTTGGAACCGAGGCGCGGCGAGATACTCGACCGCGAAGGGGTGCGCTTGGTCATCAACAAGCCGGCGGCCTCGGTGGGATATGACCTGCGCCAGAGCGGCAACCCCACGCTGGTGGTGCGGCAGCTGGGGCCCATCTTGGGCCAATCACCGGATGCCCTGCAGGCCAAACTGGCCCGGGGCGGCTCCTTTGTCTGGCTGGGGCGGAGGCTGTCGGCTGAGGTGGGCGACCGCGTGCGCGGCCTCGGCTTGCTCCAGGTGCGCGTGGTCGACGAATGGCGCCGCGCCTATCCTTTCGGCACCACCGCTTGCCATCTCTTGGGCTTCACCGACGTGGACAACCGCGGGCTGGCCGGTATCGAGTACGCCTGGGATGACCGTCTGCACGGCAAACCCGGCCTCGCCCACCTCCACCTTGACGCCCAGGGGCGCGTCTTCCGCATGCCGGGGGCACCGCAGGTGGACCCAGTGCCGGGGGAGACGCTCATCCTCACCATCCACCGCGTGGTGCAGCGCATCTGCGAGGAGGAGCTGTTAGAAGCCGTGCGCCAATTCGACGCCGCGGCGGCGTGCGCGGTAGTGGTGGAGCCTCAGACCGGCCATCTTTTGGCCTTAGCATGCGCACCCCTCTTTGACCCCAGCGAAGGGACCAAGGTGCATCCCGACTTGTGGCGACTGCGGCCCATCACCGATGCGTACGAGCTCGGCTCGGTGATGAAGCTCGTTCCCATGGCCCTCGTGTTCGAGGAGCATCTGCGCACGCCTGAGGAGACGGTCTTTTGCGAAAATGGGCGCTACCGGGTCTTGGGACAGACTATCGAAGACCACGAACCCTACAGCTGGCTCACCGTGCGCGAAGTGCTGGTTAACTCCAGCAACATAGGCATTGCCAAGATCGGACTGAAGGTACTTCCCGAGCTTCTGCTCCGCTACGAGCGCAACTTCGGTTTTGGCACGGCCACGGGCATAGAACTGAAGGGCGAGGCGCGCGGCATCGTGCCCAATCTGAACCAATGGAGCGCTTTTACGCCTGCGGCCATGAGCTACGGGTACGAGATTGCCGTCACGCCGCTGCAGGTGGCCATGGCCTACGCCGCCGTGGCAAATGGCGGCGTGCTCATGCGTCCGAAAGTGGTGCTCGGGACGGTGCGCGACGGCAAAGAGGACCTCAGCCTTGGAGAACCAGAGGCGGTGCGGCGTGTTATCTCCGAGGCCACGGCGCAGATGCTAAACGAGATCCTTGTTGACGTAGTGGACCACGGCACCGGGCGGAAGGCGCAGATACCCGGGCATAAGATCGCCGGCAAGACAGGCACTGCGCGCAAAGTGAAACCGCAGGGCCTCGGCCACGAAGAACGTTACCTTTCCTCGTTCGTCGGCTATTACCCAGCGGAGATCGGCAAGGCTGAACTCTGCATCCTGGTGGTCGTGGACGATCCCAAGGGCCAGTACTACGCGGCCGACGTGGCCGCGCCGACGTTCAAGAGGATCCTGCAGCGCATCCTAAAGTGGCGTGGCGAGCAGGAGGTGACGCCACCGGTGGAGGCGCCCGAAGAGATACCCGCTCCCTCGCGGGCGACGCTGGTGGCCGTGCCGGTGTTACAGCATCGTGACGTTTCAACCTGCAGGGCGGTGCTGCGTGAGTTGGGGCTGCGTGCCCAGTGGCAGGGCAGGGGAGAGTTCGTCCAGAAACAGTATCCTGAGCCGGGCGCTCAGGTGGCAATTGGTTCGACCATCGTGCTGGAGTTGGGCGCGGAAGCGAGGGAAGCGGAGACGGGCGAGCGCCTCCTCATGCCGCGGGTCATCGGGCTCACTGCTCGCGAGGCGGTCAACCGTCTTCGGCTGCTCGGCGTGCATGTCGACGTGAGCGGTGCCGGGCGAGTTGTTCGCCAGCACCCAGCGCCAGGCGAGGAGATCCGTCGCGGCGGGCGGTGTACCTTGGAATGCCAGTCCGGGGTGGCACTTGTTGATGCGCCGCGCTGGTGAGAGGGAGAGCTCCGTCCTGACCCTGCAGAACGACACCGTTGGGTTGCGCATCGGGGAGGTGGTGCACTGCTGCGGCGCGGCTGAGGGGTATCTTGGGCCGCACGCCTCTCTCCGCCAACAGATTCGCAACGTCAGCACCGATAGTCGCACGGTCGGGGCGGGCGACCTGTTCATCGCGCTCAAGGGGGAGCGCTTCGATGGCCACCAGTTTGTGGCTGAGGCGTTCGCGCGAGGTGCAGTGGCGGCAGTGGTGCGCAACGACGCGCTACCTCGCCTGGTCGGCGAGCTCCCTGGAGCGCTGCTCATCGGCGTGTCCGACACGCTGGCAGCTTTAGGGCACATCGCTCACTACCATCGTCGGCGCTTCTCGCTGCCGGTGGTGGCAGTGACTGGCTCAGTGGGCAAGACCACCAGCAAGGAGCTGATGGCCGCCGTACTGGCAAGGCGCTATGCCACGCTGAAGAGCAAAAAGTCGTTCAACAACGCCATCGGCGTGGCGCTCACCTTGTTGGAGATACGGCCGCACCACCAGGCGGTGGTGCTCGAAATGGGCACCAACCACTTCGGCGAGATCGCGGCGCTCTGCCGCATGGCCGAGCCGGAGTACGGCGTCATTCTCGGCATAGCGGAGGCCCATCTGGAGTTCTTCGGCACCCGTGAGGGGGTGCTCAGGGCAAAGATGGAGCTCTTTGAAGGGCTGGTCGGAGAGAGGGTTGGCATCTACAATGCCGATGATCCGTTGTTGGCGAGGCAGCGCATGCCGGTGAGCCGCACCGTCACCTTTGGCCTGGAGAAGCAGGCCGACGTGAAGGGGCACTTCCGCGGGCTGGACGAGCGGGGTTGCGCGCGCTTTGTGCTCAAGAGGAACTTGATTCACTTGCGCATCCCTGGCAGGCACGTGGTGAGCAACGCCTTGGCCGCAGCGGCGGTGGGACTCGAGCTCGGCGTGCCTCTCCGGGAGATCAAGGCGGGGCTGGAGGAAGTAGAACGGGTGCCCGAGCGCTTAGAAATCATCGAGGCAGGCGGCATCCGCATCGTTGATGATGCCTATAACAGCAACTTGCGGTCGGCCAAGGCCGCGCTGGAGTTCGTACGAGAGATGCCGGTCGCAGCAGGAGCCAAACGCATCGCCGTGCTCGCCGATATGTTGGAGCTGGGCCAGGCCAGCGAAGCGGCTCACCGGCGTCTGGGCGAGTTGGTCGTGGAGAACGGCATCGACGTACTTCTTACCTTTGGGGAAGCTTCGCGAGAGGTTGCCAGGGTCGCCAGGCACGGCGGGGTGCAGGCAGAGCACTTTGCTGACAAAGAAGCCCTCACGCAGAGCCTGATGGCGATATTGGGGGAAGGGGACATCGTGCTGGTCAAGGGGTCGCGAGGGATGAGGATGGAGGAAGTGGTGGAGGGTGTGCGGGCAAGGTTGCGCAGCAAGGTTTAGCTGAGAGGCGCTATGCTTTTCCACCTTCTCTTTCCACTGCGAGAGCATATCTCGGGACTGAACGTGTTCCGCTACCAGTCCTTCCGGGCTGGCGGCGCGGCAATAACGGCGCTGTTCATCGCGTTTTTTCTTGGGCCCTACGTCATTAGAAAGGCGCGGGAGCTACACCTGGGCCAGGAGGTGCGCCCGGACGGCCCGAAGACGCACCTCAAGAAGCAGGGAACCCCCACCTTCGGCGGGATCATCATCATAGTGGCGACGGTCATACCTCTGCTCCTCTGGTGCCGTTTGGACAATGTGTACGTGCTCCTGGTGCTGTTGGCCACCGTCTTCATGGGCGGCGTGGGCTTTCTGGACGACTATCTCAAGGTGGTCAAGAAGCTGCCCAAAGGGCTGATAGGCCGCTACAAGATTGCTGGCCAAGTGCTCTTGGGGTGCATCGTGGGGTCGGTGCTCTACTTTTTTCCGCCTGTTGCGGACGTGCGCTCGGCGACCACGCTGCCCTTCTTCAAGAACTACCTGGTCGATTTCGGGGTCTTGTACATTCCCGTGGTGGTCTTCATCATCACTGCCACCAGCAACTCGGCCAATCTTGCCGACGGGGCTGACGGTCTGTGTATCGGCCTCAGCGGAATTGCGGCGGCGGCATTTGGGGTAATCGCCTACGTGACCGGGCGGGTGGACTTTTCGCGCTACCTGAACATCACCTATCTGCCCGGTGCCGGCGAGCTGATGGTCTACGCGGCGGCTCTCGTCGGCGCCTGCCTGGGTTTCCTCTGGTTCAATGCCTATCCGGCCGAGGTGTTCATGGGCGACACGGGCGCGCTGAGCCTTGGCGCTTCGTTGGCCACTATGGCCATTTTGATAAAGAAAGAGCTGCTCCTGCCGATCATCTGCGGGGTATTCATGGCGGAGAGCATTTCGGTGATGGTGCAGGTGGCGGTCTTTAAGAGGACCGGGCGCAGGGTCTTTCGCATGGCGCCTCTGCACCACCACTTCGAGATTGGCGAGAAGGCCTGGCCGGAGCCCAAGATGGTGGTGCGCTTCTGGATCATCGGCATCTTGTTAGTGCTCCTCAGTCTGGCCACGTTCAAGGTGCGGTAGGTTCACATGCGCCACACCCCGCAACGGCTGCTGCCGAACAAGAGGCGTCGCTTCTGGACCTTGCCAATCTTCGACGAGGGCGTAACAGGATTCGACTATGTGCTGCTGTTGGCGGTAGCGATTCTCTTGGCCGTGGGGTTGATTGAGGTCTACTCTGCGAGCTCGCATACGGCGGCGTTGCAGCGGAACGACCCGCACTTCTTTTTCAAGAGCCACTTGTTTCGGCTGCTGGTGGGAGGACTGGTGCTGGTGGGGGTGGTGCATCTGCCACCCCGGCATTGGCCGAAAATCGCAGACGGACTGCTCGCGGTGAGCATAATCCTGCTGGTGTGCGTGCTGGCCTGGGGCGTGTCGGTGCACGGCGGCAAGCGCTGGTTGCGCATCGCAGGGTTCACGTTCGAGCCTTCGGAAATCGCCCGCTTTGCCCTGGTGGTTTTCGTGGCGACAAAGTTGGGCGACTGGAGGAACAAGCGCGATCAAGAAGATAGTGTCCGGCATCTGGTCCTGGCCTTCGCGGCCACGGGTGTGGTCGCCGGGCTGGTGGCGATGCAGCCGGACATCGACACCGCCGGGCTCATGGTGATTGTGTTCCTGTTGATGCTGGTGTTTGCCGGGGTGGAGCGAAATGTGGTGCTGGTCAGCGGGGCCACCGCTCTGTCGGCGGCAGTGGTGCTCATGGTCGTGTTCGGGCACTTTCAGTCCAGAATTTTCGGCTGGCTTGCGTCCAGATGTGGCATAGGGATAGAGGGCGCAGGGGCAAACACTCAGGTCACCGCTTCGCTTGCCGGCATGGCAGACGGTGGATTGTTGCGGTTCCGGCCCGGCCGCGGGGCGCTGAAGTACAGCTTCTTGCCCATGGCCTTCAGCGATTTTGTATTTGCCATCATCGGCGAGGAGTTCGGACTGGTGGGAACGCTGGCCGTGGTAGGGCTGTTCGCGGTGGTCCTCTGGCGCGGCATACGCATCGCCGTGCGCGCGTGCTCTGCAGACGCCCGCTTGATCGCCATGGGGTTGACGGCCAGCATCGCGCTCTACGCGGTGGTAAACATGTTAGTGGTGACCGGCATGGCCCCGACCAGTGGTTTGCCGCTGCCGTTCATTAGCTACGGCGGGACGGCCACAGTGGTGAACATGTTGGCAGTTGGGGTGTTGCTGGCCATTTCTCGCGAATCAATTGAGGGGGCGGAAGGGTATCTGAGTGCTGCTGCGTACCGGGAGCGCCTGCGGCGCAGGGGCTTGCCTGTGGGCAGGCCAACCACTGCGGCGAAGATCAGGCCCTGGGCGCGTTAGGCATCGTTCCCTGGGCAGAAGGCAATGGCCGATCAGTCAAGCGGACAGGCTTCGCGAGTTTTCGTGTTTGCCGGGGGAGGCACTGGCGGCCATCTCTATCCGGCCATCGCCTTGGCCGAGGAGTTGCGGCGGCAGGCGCCCGATGCGCAGGTGGTCTTTGTGGGCACACCTCGTGGACTGGAGGCAACGGTGCTGCCCCGCTTGGGATGGCCTCTGCGCATGATTGCGGTGCGAGGAATGCGGCGACGCCTTGCCCCGAGCAATTTGTTGGTACCTGTCCAAGCTGCTGCCAGCGTGGCGCAGTCGGTGGCACTGTTGCGACGGCTCAAGCCCGCCGCCGTGGTTGGCACAGGTGGGTACGTGAGTGGGCCGGTGGTGGTCGCCGCGTGGTTCTTGGGACTACCCCGTGTGATCCAGGAGCAGAACGTTCGCCCTGGGGCCACCACCCTGTTGCTGGCGCGTATCGTGCACGAGGTGCACGTGAGCTACCAGGAGTCGATTCCGTTCTTTCGCAACCCGGACAAGGTGCGGCTTTCTGGCAACCCGGTGCGGAGGAGGCCGCCCGACCTGACGCAGGAGCAAGCCGGTATGCAGTTGGGACTGGACCCCCGCAGGAAGACGGTGCTGGTGTTTGGCGGTAGTCAGGGAGCGCGGCGCATCAACGAGGCGCTCTTAGGCGCGCTGCCGGCCCTCATGGCCCGGCCTGACGTGCAGCTGATCTGGGGGACGGGCAATGCCGACTTTGCTAAAGTGAGGGAAGCTGCTGCTGGGTTCGGCGAGCGCGTGCTCGTGCGTGCTTATATCGATGACATGTACACTGCCTACCGGGCGAGCGACCTTGCCGTGTGTCGGGCAGGTGCCATTACGTTGGCGGAGCTGCAGCTCTTTGGCCTGCCTGCGCTGCTGGTGCCGTACCCCTTTGCTGCGGCGCAGCACCAGGAATGGAACGCGCGCACTCTGGCGCAGCGTGGCGCGGCACAAGTGGTTTTGGACGGTGACTTTACCGCAGAACGTTGTGTGGTGGAAATAACGCTGCTGCTGGACGATGAGGATGGGCTGAAGCGGATGGGAGTGCAGATGGCCGAGTTGGCTCGGCCCGATGCAGCGGCGCGAATAGTTCAGGCGACTTTGGCGCTGGCGGCTCGTTCCGACACGCGTGCTGGCGATACAGAGCCCAAAGGGTGAGAGTGCAGGGTAGGAAGGGTGCGACTTCCTTCGGAGTGGGCGCTGTAGTCAGTGGTTGAGAGTGAGTCGCGTGCGAGCCGCCACTGCCAAAGCCGCCTGACTGCATAGAGGTGGCATCGTGAACAAGGCACATTACCGGCGCTACTACTTGGCTCCTCCAGTGCGCAGGAGGCGCAACTGGCCGGCGATAGCCGCGCAGCTGGGGTTGGGCTTGTGGAGTGTAGCCCTGCTTGGGGGGCTCTTGCTCTTGCCTGGCCCGAGCAAGTCCCCGGTCCCAGCCGGGGGCGACTCTTCTGCAGCAGGCGTGGCCGTGGCAGGCCCTACACGCCAAGCAAAGGCGAATGCCGCGCTGTCCAGCGTGGGCATTCCGTTGAACGCGATCGGGGACCTTGGCAGTGCGCATTTGGCAAGAGCGACCCCCTTGGCTTTCCTCAATTCCACCCGCTTCCCGGTGGACCGGAAAGGGCGACTTGTTGCGCCCGAGGCGTCGGAGCGCAAGAAGGACCTCCCTATGATCACCTGCCCGGCGGTGCTCATCGACCCGGAGCGCCACCAGGTGCTGAGCGGTGAGGTGCTGGAGGCCCTCGAATTCCTTGCCAGTGCGCGAGAAACAAGCCCTGCGCTCTTCTGTCGCATCGGGCAGGTGGCCATAAACCCGGAGCTCGGCAGCATCCTTTACTTGGAGGGCCGGGGAGTGCCTGTGCTCGTGGGCAGGGGACACGTCAAACGCAAGGTGGCCTATCTGGCCACGGTGCTGCGCTACCTGGACAGTGGGCAGGGTCTGACGAACGTCAAGCTTCTGGAGCTGCGCCTGGACGGCCAGGTAGTGGCCAGATTGGAGAAAACAAGTTGACAAGATCAGCTTCCGCTCAGCAAGAAGGAGCCGGAGGATGGAATACGTAGCTGGCCTGGACATTGGCACGACCAAAGTGGCAGCCATCATCGCCGAAGTGGACGAGGATGGTGGGGTGCACATCATTGGCGTCGGCACAGCGCCGTGCGAGGGCCTGCGCCACGGCATGGTGGTCAATCTGGAAAGGACAGTTCAGGCCATCCGGGAGACCATGTACCAGGCCGGCCAGATGGCTGGCGTGGAGGTGCCGCCGGTGTGCGTGGGTATTGCTGGCTCCCATATCCGCGGCATCAACGGCCGGGGTGTAGTGGCCGTCAGCGGCCAGGACCGCGAGATCACCGCAGATGATGTGGAACGGGTCATCAACGCTGCCCAGGCGGTGGCACTGCCGTCTGACCGCGAGCTCATCCACATCATCCGCCAGGAGTTCGTGGTGGATGAACAGCGGGGCATCAAGGATCCGGTGGGCCTGTGTGGGGTCCGGTTAGAGGCGGAGGTGTACATCATCACCGCTGCCGTCACCGCTGTGCAGAACATCATTCGCTGCGTCGAGAAGGCGGGCTACAGCGTGGGCGGCATTGTGCTGGAGGCTCTGGCCTCCGCCGAGGCAGTGATGGGCGAGCAGGAGAAGGACCTCGGCGGCATACTCGTCGACCTTGGGGGCGGCACCACCGACGTTGCCGTCTTCTTCGAGGGCTCCATCAGGCACACAGGTGCAGTGATGCTCGGAGGGCGCAATGTGACCAGCGACTTGGCTTACGGCCTGCGCACCTCCCTTGAGGAGGCCGAACGCGTCAAGACCAACCACGGCAGCAGTTATCATTGCGAAGGGGACAAGGAGGACTTTGTCGAAGTCGCGGCCCTCAGCGGACAGAGCACCCGCAAGGTTTCCAAGGCAGTGCTGGTGGACATCATTCAGCCGCGCATGGAGGAGATCTTGTCGTTGGCCTACCAGGAGATTCAAAAGTGCGAGTACAGCCGATTGGCGACTGCAGGTGTGGTGCTCACCGGCGGCGGTGCAACGTTAGAAGGGGCGACCGAACTCTGCGAGGAGATCTTCAAGGCACCGGTCCGGTTGGGGATTCCCAATGGCGTTTCCGGGCTGGTTGTGGAGGTACAGAATCCGGCCTTTGCCACGGCGGTGGGGTTGGTGCTCTACCAGGTGCGCCATCCGGAGGAATTTGGCGACGGCTTTGGGTCGCCTGGCACAGATGGCGGTCTGTGGGCGCGCATCTGGCGATGGCTGACCGGCAAGAGGCACGAGGCATAAGGGAAGTCCCTGTAAGCCGTGGGAGCTGCTCATGGGAATCAGAAAGCTGCGTGGGAAGGCGTAAGAGGAGTCGACTATGAACCTCACTATCCAGTTTGATGAGAGACCGGACCCGGCGGCGAAGCTGCGGGTGGTAGGGGTTGGCGGCGCAGGCTGCAACGCGGTGAGCCGCATGGTCGAGGCCGGCCTGACTGGCGTTGAGTTCATCGGCATCAACACCGACGTGCAGGCGCTGGCGCAGTGTAAGGCCACGGTTCGACTCCAAATCGGACGCATGACCACCAAGGGGCTGGGCGCCGGTGCAGACCCTGAGGTTGGCCGCAGAGCAATCGAGGAGAGCCGCGAGATCGTGGTGGAGGCTCTGACCGACTCGGACCTGGTCTTTGTCACTGCCGGCATGGGCGGCGGCACCGGCACCGGCGCCGGACCCATCGTGGCCGAGATTGCCAAAGACCTTGGCGCCCTCACCGTCGCTATTGTCACCAAACCGTTCGAGTTTGAAGGGCTGAAGCGCATGCGCCGCGCCGAAGAGGGCATCGGTGAATTCAAAAACCGCGTGGATACCCTCATCGTCGTGCCCAACCAGCGCCTGCTGGAGATTGTGCCCAAGGACACGCCCCTCACCGAGGCCTTCCGGCTGGCGGATGAGGTGCTGCTCAATGCCACCAGAGGCATCTCCGACCTGATTACCGTGCCGGGGCTCATCAACCTGGACTTTGCCGATGTGCGCACGGTGATGACGGAGGCGGGCGACGCCCTCATGGGCACTGGGGTGGGCACCGGAGAGGATCGCGCGGTCACCGCCGCCCGCGCGGCCATCAGCAGCCCGCTCATTGGCGAGACCTCTATCTTAGGCGCCGCCGGTGTGTTGGTCAACATCACCGGCCCGCCCAACCTGACTCTCCATGAGGCCTCTGCGGCTGCCACTGTGATCCGCGATGCAGCAGGCCCCGATGCCAACATCATCTTCGGGGCAGTGATCAGCCCGAAGTTGAAGAACGAGGTGCGCGTCACGGTCATCGCCACAGGCTTTGGCCGCTCCGCGCGCCAGAAGGCAGCACCGCCAGAGGACATCTGGCGCATGAGCCCCCCCTCGAGCCTGGAGCCGAGCCAGATCCCTGCCTTTGCCCGCAAGACGCAGGCGGAGGAACCCGCCAACGGCGGCAACGGGTTCGAGGAGCCAGGCCAGGTGCAGGAGATCGTGCTCGAGAATGAGCAGGATGAGCCCGCATACCTGCGCAAACGCCGACGGCTCTTTTGATTGGAACGAAAATGGGCAGGGGCACAAGAGACTTTCGACGCTACGCTGAGGCCCTGCTCAGTGCAGAGGACAGCACAGTGCGCCTCAAGCCGGAGGCGCCGATCCAGGTGGCACTGGTCTACCCCAACTCCTACCAGGTGGGGATGGCCAATTTGGGATATCAATCGCTCTACCGCCTCCTCAACGGTTGTGGCGAGACGCGATGCGAGAGGGCCTTCCTCGGTGAGGGCCCTCTCCACCGCGAAGTGCGCACCTTAGAGTCGGGGCGGTCCCTGCGCGAATTTGACATTGTCGCCTTTTCGCTCTCATTTGAGTTGGATTACTCCAATGCGGTGTGGATGCTCCACCAGGCAGGGATTCCCCCTCTGAGGGAAGAGCGGGGGGAGCATGACCCGCTGCTGCTTGCGGGTGGCGCGGCGGTAACCCTCAATCCGGCGCCGATGATGCCCATTATGGATGCCATCTTTATCGGCGAAGCCGAAGAGGCAATCGAGCCGATCGTTGCTGCGTATCGGAGAGGACGTGATGCTGGCCGAGGCCGGGCGGGCATGGTGGAAGAGGTGGGAGGTGTGCCTGGGGTTCTCGCTCCGGCCTCGGTCGGCACGCGAATGGGAGGCCCTGCTGTGGCACGACAGTACGTGGCCGAACTGCACGCCCATCCGACATTTTCGGCGGTAGTGACGCCGCACAGTCACTACCGCAAGATGTTTCTCGTAGAAGTAGGCCGCGGCTGTGCCCGCGGCTGTTCTTTTTGCCCCGCCGGGCGTATCTACCGTCCCCGCCGACTGCTCAGCAGCGCAGAGGTTGAAGAAGTGGTGCGGCGACACATCTTCGCCACGAAAAGGGTGGGGCTGGTAGGTGCCGCCCTCTCGGACTTTCCGGAACTGGACCTTCTGTGCGAACACCTCGTCGACGCAGGATATGAACTGGGCCTCTCCTCCTTCCGCATCGACGCCCTCTGCGAGCGACTGCTCGAGGCGCTTGCCCGGGCAAATGTCCGTTCCATCACCTTAGCGCCAGAGGCGGGCTCGGAGCGGCTTCGCTTTCTCATCCACAAGCGCATCAGCGACGCAGAGATCGACAGGGCTCTGAGCCTCATCTCGCACGCTCCGCTGGAGACGCTGCGCCTCTACTTCCTCATTGGCCTGCCCGGGGAGGAAGAAAGCGACCTAGAGGCTATCGTGCGCATGGTGCGCGAAGCGGCAGCGCGGTTTACGGGCAAGGGAAAGAGACGGCGGTTCACGGTGAGCATCAACACGGTCATCCCCAAAGCGTGGACAGTGCTCCAATGGGCGGCCCTGCCCGAGCGTGCAGAGCTGCAGGAGCGGCGGAAGTGGTTAGAGGCACAGTTGCGCCGGGTGAGCGGGGTTAGTGTCCGGCCGAAGAGCCTCCGGCAGGAACTCCTGCAGGCCATTCTTTCCTTGGGAGGGCAGGAGGTGGGCCTGGCCCTGGTACTGAAGGTCCGGCGCGACCTAAGCTGGCCCCAGGCCTGGAGCGCAGCAGGGGTCGACTGGCGGCAGCTCATCCATCGGCCGCGAACGTACCAATCCAAGCTTCCATGGGACATCGTGGACGCCGGCATAAGCCGCGCCCAGCTCTGGCGGCAATGGCGGAGCATGCACGGCCAAGCGGCGGAAGGGGAAACCGGACACGGTGCTGAGATCCCCGAGGCATAGGGGGTGTCCTGGAGAGCTCAGTGTGCGGATTCGTGACAGGGGAAGGTCCCTGGAGGGCATCTCGCCCATTGTCGGCTGGCGGCGGTCGGTGGCATGGAGCCACCGCCGCACGCCGCAAACGGGCGCAAGCGGAGGTTGTCCGGAACGGTCTGAGGAACGCTGGCGTGGGGCACGAGGCACAAAGGGGTGGTCGCTCCTAAAGACGGCGACCCCGCTGCCCAGGCGAGCCGTGCGACCTCCGTGTCTGTGGTCGCTTTCCGAAAACGCCAAAACAAAAACGGCGCCTCGTCTCTTGCGCCGAGCCGCCGCGCCTCGCGATCCCCGGAAGCTATCGCTATACGGCCTTCTGCACGCGTCCACTGCGCAGGCAGCGGGTGCAGACGCGCATGCGCTTTGAGCCGCCATCAACCTTGACCCGCACCGTCTGCAGATTCGGAAGCCAGCGTCGCAACGTCACGTTGTCCGCATGGCTGATATTGTGGCCTACAGAGGGTCCTTTGCCGCAGATCTCACATCTCCGTGCCATCAATCTACTCCCGCGTTAGAGTTCATCATGTCCGACCAAACCGGTGTGAATTATACAAAAATGCAAATGAAAAAGCAACAAAAAAGATATTGCAACTTAGGGCCCAAAGTGCTATATTGGCCATCCATGGGCATCGGCACGGTACAAGTATCCGGCAAGGCAGTCCTGGCGCCGATGGCGGGGGTGAGCGATGCCCCTTTTCGCCGCCTATGCCGTTCCTATGGTGCGGCGCTGGTCTTCACGGAAATGGTCAGCGCCAACGGTTTGGTACGGGGCAGCGCGCGTACGTGGGACTATCTGCGCTTCGCGGACGAGGAGCGGCCCATCGCGGTACAACTCTTCGGCGCTGATCCCGTCGTGGTGGCTGAGGCGGTGCAGCTGGTGCAGCAGCTGCGGCCGGAGCTTATTGACCTGAACTTTGGCTGTCCGATGCCCAAGGTCATCCGCCAGGGTGCCGGTGCGGCGCTGCTCAAGGAACCGGCGCGCATGGAGGCCATCTGCCGCGCTGCCGTGGGTGCGGCAACGGTGCCGGTGACCGCCAAAGTCAGGTCCGGCTGGCATGATGGTGCCCAGGCGGTGGAGATCGCACGCCGCCTGGCGGATTGTGGCGTGGCCGCCATTACCGTGCACGCCCGCACCAGGTCGGCGATGTTCACCGGCAAGGCGGATTGGCGAGTGATCGCCGCCGTGAAGGCAGCCGTGACCGTGCCGGTCATCGGCAACGGGGACGTGGTCGACGCTTACAGCGCGCGGCAAATGATGGAACAGACCGGGTGCGACCTCCTCATGGTCGGCAGGGGTGCCCTTGGCAACCCCTTTGTGTTTCGGCACATCAATCAGCTTCTTGCCGGCCAGGAGCCAGGTCTCCCCTCCGTGGAGGATCGCATTGCCGCGTGCCTGCACCACTTAGAGCTGGCCGCTGCGCAGCTACCCGAGACGGTGGCGGTGGTGCGCATGCGCAAGCATGTGGCATGGTACCTGAAACGCATCCCCGGCACCAAGGTCGTGCGCTCACAGGTAATGGCGCTCAAGACCGTTGCCGAGGTGCGCGACACGCTGATGGGTTGGTTAGCGCAGCAGGAGGGGCGTTGCTAACAGCCGGGGGACTATGATGATAAGGTCGGTCGGACAAGCTCGGAGAGGTTATGGCAGCAAGGAAGAGAGTGCTTATCATGGGTGCAGCAGGACGCGATTTCCACAACTTCAATGTCTGCTTTCGCGACCGTCAGGACACAGAGGTAGTTGCCTTCACCGCTACACAGATTCCGGACATAGAGGGCCGCGTTTATCCTGCCGAACTGGCTGGCCCCTTGTACCCGCACGGCATTCCCATCTATCCGGAACAGGATCTTCCCAAGCTGATCACCGAAAAACAGATTGATGAGGTGGTCTTTTCCTACAGCGATGTCTCCCATGAGTACGTGATGCACAAGGCAGCCATCGCCAACGCTGCAGGTGCTGACTTTTGCCTGCTCGGGGCCAAGGCGACGATGCTGGAGAGCAAGGTGCCGGTGGTGGCCATCTGCGCGGTGCGCACCGGTTGCGGCAAGAGCCAGACCACCAGGCGGGTGGTCGATATTTTGCGCCGCATGGGCAAACGGCTGGTGGTGGTGCGCCATCCCATGCCGTATGGCGACCTGAGAAAGCAGCGGGTGCAGCGCTTCGCCACCTACGAGGACCTCGACCGCCACCAGTGCACCATCGAAGAGCGGGAGGAGTACGAACCCCATCTGGACCGTGGGAGCGTGGTCTACGCAGGCGTTGATTATGCCGCCATTTTGGCCGAGGCGGAAAAGGAGGCTGAGGTAATTCTCTGGGATGGTGGCAACAACGACATACCCTTCTTCAGGCCGGTGCTGCACATCACCGTCGCCGACCCGCTGCGCCCTGGTCACGAAGTGACCTACTACCCCGGGGAGACCAACCTGCGCATGGCCGACGTGGTGGTCATTAACAAGGAGACGACGGCCTCTTTTGAGGATATCGAGACTGTGCGGGCCAATATCGTGGAGGTCAACCCGCGCGCCATCATCGTGGATGCCGCCTCGCCGATTGCGGTGGACAAGCCGGAGCTGGTGCGCGGCAAGCGCGTGTTGGTGGTCGAGGACGGCCCGACATTGACACACGGGGAGATGAGCTATGGGGCAGGTGTGGTGGCGGCGCAAAAGTACGGCGCCTGCGAGTTAGTCGACCCCCGGCCTTTTCTCAAGGGGAGCCTGCTGGCCACGTTCGACAAGTACCCCGAGATTGGCAACCTACTCCCCGCCATGGGCTATGGGCCGCGGCAGGTCAAAGATTTGCAGGCCACCATCAACGCGTGCGATTGCGACACGGTCATCGTCGGCACCCCCATTGACCTCCGGCGGGTACTCCGCCTCAAGCATCCCAGCGTACGCGTGCGCTACGAGTTGCAAGAGATAGGCTGGCCCACGTTGGAGGAGATCCTCAGGGAAGTGCTGGCGCTGCGAGGAAAGGCTTAGGGGCAAACCAAAAGCCAAGGGCAAGGTGAGGGGGTGTTATGGGAGTGAGCGACGGCAAAATCGCGGTGGTCGCCCTCGGCGGCAACGCCATCACTCGCGAGTTCGAAGAGGGCAACATCACGCAGCAGTTTGCCAATACGCGGCGCAGCCTGGTCGGTGTGGCCGACCTCATAGAGAAGGGTTACCGGGTAGTCGTGACCCACGGCAATGGGCCGCAAGTGGGCAACGCCTTGATCCGCGTGGAGGAAACACGTCACCTGGTCCCACCCGTGCCTTTGGGCGTCATCGTGGCCGACTTGGAAGGGGGCATGGGGTACATGATCGAGCAGTCCCTGCAGAACAAACTCATCAAGCGCGGCATCAACAGACAGGTGGTCACGATCGTCACTCAGGTGATTGTCGACCGCGATGACCCCTCCATCCTGAACCCGACAAAGTTCGTCGGTCCGTTCTACCATGAGCACAAGGTGGAGGAGCTGATGCGCAAGCGGAACTGGGTGATCAAGCGTGACCCGGGCAGGGGTTTCCGCAGGGTGGTGCCCTCTCCGCTGCCCAGGGCGATCGTGGAAAAGGAGTGCATCAAGCACCTGGTGGAGGAAGGCTATGTGGTGATCGCCGTAGGCGGGGGCGGCATCCCCGTCTATCTGGAGGAGGACGGCACCCTGGAAGGTGTGGATGCCGTCATCGACAAGGACCGCGCCGCAGCGGTGCTGGGGCGAGACATCGGCGCCCAGGAGCTGTATATCCTCACCGGCGCGGACAAGGTGGCGCTCAACTTCGGCACGCCCCAGCAACGCGACCTGGAGAGCCTGACCTTGCAAGAAGCCAAGCAGTACCTGGCCGAAGGCCATTTCCCGCCCGGAAGCATGGGGCCGAAAATAGAGGCGGCTATCGATTTCTTGCAGTGGGGCGGCAAGTTGGTCGTGATTACCTCCATCCAGGGCATGCCTGATGCATTGGAGGGATTGACCGGTACGCGCATCGTTCCCGAATAGCTAGGTAGGAACATAAAGATGAACGAGGAAGAGGAACAGCAGGGGATTCAGATTATCATTAACAAGAAGTTCTGCAAGGGGTGTGGGATTTGCGTCGAGTTCTGCCCCCAACACGTGCTTGCCATGGAGCGGAACTATCCCGTGGTGGTGAATCTGGAGGCCTGTACGGCCTGCCAGCTCTGTGACGCGCGCTGCCCCGACTTTGCCATCACCGTGGTCGGGGAGCGGCGCAAGAAAAAAGTCGCCTGAAGCAGAGCACAGAGGATGGGAAAGGAAACTGTGATGCAGCGCAACAATGGGCCGCGAGTGGAGGTGATGACTGGCAACGACGCCTGCGCCGAGGGTGCGCTGGCGGCAGGACTGACCTTTTTTGCCGGCTACCCCATCACCCCTTCGTCAGAGATTGCCGAGATTCTCTCCTACCGCTTGCCGCACCTCGGCGGCAAGTTCATCCAGATGGAGGACGAGATAGGAGCCATGGGGGCCGTCATCGGTGCTTCATTGGCTGGCGCCAAGGCAATGACTGCCACCAGTGGCCCAGGCTTTTCCTTGAAGCAGGAGAACATTGGCTTTGCCGCCATGGCCGAGGTGCCGTGCGTGGTGGTCGATGTGCAGCGCGGTGGGCCGAGCACTGGCCTGCCCACGCTCCCCGCGCAGATGGACGTTATGCAGGCCAGGTGGGGCACCCACGGCGACCACGAAATCATTGCCCTGTGCCCGTACAGCGTGCGGGAGACCTTCGACCTCACCGTGCGCGCCTTCAATCTTGCGGAACGCTACCGCACGCCGGTGATCCTCCTCATGGACGAGATTGTGGCGCACGTGAACGAGAAAGTGGTCCTGCCCGAACCCGACGAAATTGAGGTGTACGAGCGGAAACTGCCCAATTGCCCCCCGGAGGAGTTCCTCCCCTACAAATTCACCGAGGACGACATACCGCCGATGGCAAGTTACGGCACTGGCTACCGCTTCCACGTCACCGGCTTGTGCCACGACGAGACTGGCTTCCCCACGAACGACCCGGTGCAGATCGATCGCCTGATCAGGCGGCTGAATCGCAAGATCTCGCGTCATCGCGACGACATCGTGCAAGTCGCTGAAGAGCAGTTGGATGGCGCAGAGATTGGCGTGGTTGCCTATGGGGCCACAGCGCGGGCCGCTCGTCGGGCGGTGCGACTTGCGCGGGAGGAGGCGATTCCTGCCGGCCTGCTTCGTCCCCTTGTCCTCTGGCCTTTCCCGGACAAGGAGGTGCGCGCGCTGGCCGAAAGGGTGAGCGCCCTCATCGTGGCGGAACTGAACATGGGGCAAGTGGCACACGAGGTGGAGTGGGCGGTTTGTGGCAAGGTGCCAGTGCACCGGGTCAACCGCGTCGACGGCGAACCCATTCCACCCGAGCACATCCTGCAGGCAATCCGGGAGGTCGCCAGATGATCGACTATACCAAATACCTCCGCATCAGCAAGTTCCCCTTGATCTGGTGCGCGGGCTGTGGCAACGGCATCGTCTTGAAGAGCATCTTGCGGGCCATCGACAAGATCGGTTGGCCCAAAGATCAGGTTTGCACGGTGTCCGGGATAGGTTGCTCCAGCCGTACCCCGGGCTATGTGGATTTCAATACGCTGCACACCACGCACGGGCGGGCCATCGCCTTTGCCACCGGCGTGAAGATGGCCAAACCGGAGCTCCACGTCATCGTGGTCACCGGCGATGGCGACGCCACGGCCATCGGCGGCAACCACTACATCCATGCCGCGCGCCGCAACATCGACCTGACGGTGGTTATTTTCAACAACAACATCTATGGCATGACCGGCGGACAGGTTTCGCCGACAACTCCCATGGGGATGAAGGCCAGCACCGCGCCGTTTGGTAGCGTGGAGCCGTCTTTCAACATCAGCGGCTTAGCGCAGGCAGCGGGGGCAAGCTTTGTCGCCCGTGGCACTGTCTATCACGTGTTTCAACTGGACAAACTGATTGAGCGAGCTCTGCTCAAGCGCGGGTTTTCGGTGGTCGAGGTGCTGACGCCCTGCCCGACGGCCTATGGGCGCCGCAACCGCCTCGGCACAGGCGTGGACATGATCCGCTGGCAAAAGGAGCACACCATCAGCGTGCAGGAGGCAGCCAAACTGTCCCCCGAGCAACTGAACGACAAGATCGTGACCGGCGTTTTCACCGACGTAGACCGCCCGGAGTACCTGGAGACTTATCAGGCGCTCATCGACAGCCTCAGACGGAAGGCGAGTTTGTCGTAACAAGCGACCAATGCGTGCTGGCAGCGCGAAGGAGGGAAAGGATGGCATTCCGCTATGAGATTCGTTTGAGTGGCGAAGGAGGGCAAGGGTTAGTGCTGGCCGGCAAGATCCTTGCCGAGGCAGCTGCCATCTACGACGAGAGGAACGCAACGCAGAGTCAGTCCTACGGGCCGGAGGCGCGCGGCGGGGCCAGCCGCTCGGAGGTAATCATCGCCGATGAAGAGATCGACTACCCCAAGGCGACGCGACTCAATTTGCTGCTTGCCCTGACGCAAGAGGCTTGCGACAAGTACGTGAAAGACCTGCTGGAGGACGGCATCCTCCTGGTGGACGCTGAGGCCGTGGAGCGCGTGCCCCAAGGCAAGTTCACCGTCTATCGCGTGCCCATGGTGGCCATTGCCGAGCGCGAAACCGGCCGTGCGCTGGTGGCGAACATCGTTGCCTTAGGCATCATCACTGCCATTACCAATGTAGTCAGCCAGGGTGCCATGGAGGCTGCCATCCGCGCGCGCGTGCCCAAAGGTACCGAGGAGCTCAACCTCAAGGCCTTCCACGCCGGATTGGCGGTGGGAAAAACGCTCAAAAAGGACTGAGAAGAGCAGATACGAACGCGGACAGCCATGCGACTGCGGAGTTGAGGAATGGAAAGGACGCTGGCTATCTTGAAACCTGACTGTGTGGAGAAGCACCTGATTGGCAACGCCATTGCCGCCATTGAGCGGGCGGGGTTCCGCCTTGTGGCCATGAAGTTGACCCGCTTGTCGCGGCCTGTGGCGGAGGAGTTCTATGCCGTGCACCGGGGCAAGGGATTCTTCGCCGAGCTTGTGGAATACATGAGCTCCGGTCCTTGTGTGCCCATGGTGCTGGAGGCGCCGGGAGCGGTGGACAAGTTTCGGCAGCTCATCGGCCCTACCGACCCCCAGAAGGCCCCCAAGGGGACGCTGCGCGGCGACTATGGGGAGAGCATCCGTCGCAATTTCGTGCACGGCTCCGATTCGCCGGAGAACGCCGCCCGGGAGGTCAGTTTCTTCTTCAGCACCGAGGAGCTCTTGCGGGCAGAGGGCGCTGCGGGCTGAGCGGCCTGCCCTGTGCGGGTAAGAAGCACCTCGACGGTGAATGGCATTCACTATTCTGCTGCCGATCGGGCTTGAGGTGGGCACCAGCTACCGCCTTGACAAACAAGGGCTTAGCAGTGGCACAATTGGCGGGCGCGCGCTCCCGCCAATTTTGTGCTTGACAATGAGGGCAATTATTGGTAAATTTCAATATCGATTTTTGGGGTAGCACCATGAAGATCTACATAGGCGACCTGGACGAGGTGCTGAGGGTGGTGGAGCTGGAGTCCACCAGCGTGGCTCTCGACCTCGAAGACTACACCCCCTACCGTGGCAAGGTGACCGTCCATGGTGGCATCAGCAAGATTGGCCGAGAGGTGCACCTGCGCGTGCGGGTCAGCGGACAGGCCCTGGCCACGTGTGACCGTTGCCTGGAGCCGCTCGAGCGGACCTTTGCAGAAGATTGCCTGTGGATCTTCACGCCCGAGCCCGAGCTCCTTGAGCAGGAGGATGTCTACCTTCTCCAACCGGGCCAGACCGAAATCGCTGTGGCGCGCCAGGTGCGGGAGGCGCTGATTCTCATGCTCCCCATCAAGATGCTGTGCTCCGAAGAGTGCAAGGGTTTGTGTCCCCATTGTGGGGCAAATCTGAACTATGAGACCTGCACCTGCCACATCGCGGAGATTGATCCCCGTTGGGCCAAACTGGCCAAATTTCGCGGGATGCAGGAGTAGAAGAAAGGAACTCAGGAAAGCATGCCACTACCAAAGAGACGTCATTCTCGCTCGCGAAGGGATAAGCGCCGCACACATTGGAAGGCGGCCGCCCCGACGGTGAGCAAGTGTGCCAATTGCGGTGAACCAAAATTACCCCATCGGGCCTGCCCGAACTGTGGGTACTATCGTGGACGTTCGGTGTTCCTGCCGCGTGAAGTGTAGGTAAGGCCCCTCGCAGAGGATCAGCCGTGGCGGAGCGCAACACAGTGCGCGTTGCCCTCGACGCGATGGGGGGAGATAATGCCCCAGAGGACGTCGTCCATGGCGCAGTCGAGGCAGCACGTGCCGCGCGCGGCGAGTACGAAATCGTTCTGGTTGGCGATCGCCTGCAGATCCAGCGCGAATTGGCCCGCCACTTCCGCACTGCCGAGCTTCCTCTCCGCATCCACCATGCCGCGGAGCGCATCGAGATGGGTGAGCCGCCGGCGGCAGCCCTGCGTGCCAAGCGGGATGCCTCCATCGCAGTGGCGATGCGCCTGCATCGCCAGCAGACGGTGGATGCAGTGGTCACCGTGGGCAACACCGGCGCTGCCATGGCCGCCGCAGTGTGGAACTTGGGGAGACTGCAAGGGGTAGCCAGGCCGGCGCTGGGTGCGCTCCTGCCTCGCCTGGAAGGAGGTACCCTGCTGCTGGATGTGGGCGCCAATGTCGATTGCCGCCCCGTGCACCTGTTGCAGTTCGCGCTCATGGGGACGATCTTTTACCGCCACGTGCTGGGGCATCCGGAGCCCCGGGTCGCCCTCCTCAGCGTCGGCGAGGAGGAGAGCAAGGGAAATGCGGCCACCATAGCTGCATCCCGCCTGCTGCGCAAGAGCAAGCTCAATTTCATTGGCAACGTCGAAGGCGGCGACGTGCTCAAAGGTGGCGCAGAAGTGGTGGTGTGCGATGGCTTCGTGGGCAACATCCTGGTCAAGTTTGCGGAGAGCGTTGATCGTCTGTACCGCTCCATCCTGCGCCGCAAGATCGGCAAGCACGTCATCCGGCAGTTCGGCGCTTTCTTGCTCCAGCCGACGTTTGAGGGTCTGCGCAAGATCTTTGATTACCAGGAATATGGCGGCGCACCGCTGCTGGGCGTCGATGGGGTCTGCATCGTCGGCCATGGGCGCTCCACGCCGCGGGCCGTCAAGAACGCCATCCGTGAGGCAGTGAAGATGGTGCGCGAAGGAGTCAATCAGCATATCGCCGCAGAACTGTATCAGCTTTCAGGAGAACGCGTTGGCTAAGCAACCACAGTCGATGATCACGGGCACGGGGATGTGTGTGCCAGATCGGGTGCTCACCAATTCCGACCTGGAGAGGCTCGTCGAAACCTCTGATGAGTGGATTAGAGAGCGCACGGGCATGGAGGTGCGCCACATCGTCGAAGAGGGCGTCTTTACCTCCGATCTGGCTGCCGAGGCGGGGCGACGCGCCCTCGAGGATGCCGGGCTCACCGCCGACCAGATTGATGTGATAATCCTGGGCACGGTGACCGGCGATCTCGGTTTTCCGGCCACTGCCTGCTTTGTGCAAGAAAAGTTGGGGGCGGTCAACGCCGCTGCCATGGACATTGCCGCCGCCTGCTCCGGGTTCCTTTATGCCCTCACCTTGGGTGATGCACTCATTGCATGCGGCCGCGCGCAACGCGTCCTGGCCATTGGTGCCGAGACCCTCTCTCTGATCACCGATTATGAAGACCGCGCTACCTGCGTGCTGTTCGGCGACGGCGCGGGTGCGGCGGTCTTGGAGCCGGCGCGTGATGGCCGAGGGGTGCTTGCCACCTACATGAAGAGCGACGGCCGACTGCACCACCTGCTCTACATGCCGGGCGGAGGCGTGAAGTACCGTCCGTCGCCGGAGACCATCGCCCAACGCATGTTCTTCATAAAGATGGAAGGCCGGGAGGTGTTCAAGTACGCCGTCACCGCCATGGGGGAGGCTGCGGAGCTTATCCTGGACAAGAGCGGGTTGAGCAGCGACCAGGTGGACCTCCTCATCCCTCACCAAGCAAACCGTCGCATTCTGGATGCCACCGCCAAGAGAGTGGGGATTCCCCAGGAACGGCTCTATGTGAACGTGGATAGGTACGGCAACACCTCCGCAGCGAGCATCCCCATCGCCCTGGACGAGGCGCGCAGGTCAGGGCGCGTGAAGGCGGGCGATGTGGTGGTGATGGTGGCGTTCGGTGCGGGCTTCACTTGGGGCTCAGCCGCCGTGAGGCTCTGACAAGAGCGTTCGCGCCATTGGGGCGCAGAGAGTAGCCGCGAGAGTAGGTCGCGGGAAGGAGGGAGATATGACAAATCGCCGCATCGTGGTCAGCGCACTGCTTGTCGCCGTGTTCGCCTTGACGTTGCAATGCGCCAGCTCGCGCGTCAACGTGCCGGTGACCAAGCCGGCGCAGGTCGACATCACCGGCATCAAGAGCATTGCCATCGTCGATTTTGCTGGCCCGGAGAATTCCGGTGCCATTGCCAGCAGCATGCTCACCTCGCGCCTGTTCGAAAGCAAGTTCTTCCACATCGTCGAGCGGGAGCGGGTGCTGCAGATCCTCCAGGAACACAAGTTGGCCATGTCCGGCATCGTTGACGCCTCCTCCGCCAAAGAAGCGGGCCGCCTGCTCGGGGTCGACGCCCTCATCTTCGGGGAAGTGACTGCCTATTCCTTGGAGCCTGACCAGGTGGGCACCGAGAAGGTCGAGCGCCAGGTGGGCACGGGTGAGTACCGTACTGTCAAGCTTTTCGGCAAAGAGGTGCGCCAAGAGATCATGAAGACCGTGCTTGTGGACCAGGAGTATCGCATCCGGCGGGGGGCTGTGGGTGTCACTTTCCGCATGGTGAACGTGGAGACGGGCGAATTGCTGGCGGTCAAGTCCAACACCAAGTCGTACGACAGCGGCAAGGTGGTCGCCGGCCGCGGCACCCTCAAGCCCAGGGAGCAGATACTCAAGGACCTGCTCGGCGAGGTGGTGGAGGACTTTGCCCGGCAAATCGCCCCTTACGTGGAGGTGGAGCGGCGCCCCATCGAAGGCGGCAAGGGGATGATGGCCGTGGGCAAGAAGTACGCCATGAAAGGGCTGTGGTCGAATGCCCGCGATGCCTTTGCGCAGGCGGTGGCTGCAGAGCCTCGGAATGCCGCTGCCCACTACAATCTCGGCCTCGCCCACGAGGTGCTGGGCGACCTGGACAAAGCCGAATCCGAGTACCAGCGGGCCATTAAACTGCAGTCGAAAGACCTCTACTTCGAGGCTCTGGCGAGGGCGCGCACCGCACGCGTGGATGCAGCCAAGCTGCGCAAGCAGATCGAGCGCCCATGAGCTCTGTGGCATTCCAATTCCCCGGCCAGGCCTCGCAGTACGTGGGGATGGCTCGCGATCTGTACGACGCCTTCCCGTTGGCGCGCGACCTGTTCGCGCAGGCCCAGGAGATTCTTGGGTTTGACTTAGCCGATGTCTGCTTCCATGGCCCAGAAGAACGGCTGAAGCAGACGGCCATCACCCAACCGGCCATTTTTGTCCATTCCGCCATTGTCAGTGCCCTGCTGCGAGAGCGAGGAGTGGTGCCGGACATGGCCGCCGGACACAGCTTGGGCGAGTACTCGGCGCTGCTGGTCGCCGGGGCGCTGAGTTTTGCCGAGGGTCTGCGCGTGGTCAAGCGGCGGGGTGAGCTGATGCAGCAGGCGGGCAGCATTGCGCCGGGCACCATGGCTGCCATCATCGGCCTCGACGAAGGGGCAGTGGCCGAAATCTGCGCGCAGGCCGCGGAGACGGGCGTCGTGCAGCCGGCTAATTTCAACTGCCCAGGTCAGGTGGTGGTGTCCGGTGCGGTACAGGCTGTGCATCGCGCCATGGAGCTGGCGCGGGCCCGTGGCGCCAAGCGCGTCGTCGCGCTCGTGGTGAGCGGCGCCTTCCACTCGCCGCTCATGGACTATGCCCGTCAGCACATGGGCGAAGTGCTGGCGGCAGCGGATATTCGCGACGCCCAGATTCCGGTCTATGCCAACGTCACGGCGCGGCCGGTGCGCAGCGCCGCAGAGATCCGCCAACTGTTGCACGAGCAGCTCTCGCGGCCGGTCCTGTGGCAGAATACCGTGCAGAACATGATGGCCGATGGGGCGACCGTCTTTTACGAGGTCGGCCCCGGCAACGTGTTGACGGGCCTGCTCAAGCGGATCAACAAGGACATACCCGGCCGCACGCTGGGGACGGCAGAAGAGCTCGCTCAGGCGTGAGTCGCAAGGAGGAGCGATGGCAGTTTTGCAAGACAAAGTGGCTGCCGTAACCGGCGCAGGACGTGGCATCGGCCGCAGCATCGCCTTAGCGCTTGCCCGCGAAGGCTGCCATGTGGCTGTGGCCGACATCGACGAGGCCACTGCCCACACCACCGCCGAGGAGATCATGGACTTGGGGAGAAAGGCCTTAGCCCTGCGCACCGATGTCTCGGTGGCAGCCGAGGCGGAGCAGCTGATCACCTCCTGCGTCGAGGGCCTGGGCAGCCTGGACATTTTGGTCAACAACGCCGGCATTGCCCGGGACGACCTGCTGCTGCGCATGAAGGAGAGCGACTGGGACCAGGTGATCGCTGTCAACCTCAAGGGCGCGTTCAACTGCCTGCGGGCGGCTGCCAAGGTGATGATCAAGCAGCGCAGGGGGCGGATCATTAACATCAGCTCGGTGATCGGCTTGATCGGCAATGTCGGCCAGGCCAACTATGCCGCCTCCAAGGCCGGGCTGATCGGCCTGACCAAGTCGGCAGCGCGCGAGCTGGCAGGGCGTGGCATCACGGTGAACGCCGTGGCCCCGGGCTTTATCGAGACGGAGATGACCAAGAACCTAGCGGAAAGTGTGCGGCAGTCGTACCTGAACATTATCCCCTTGCGGCGCGTGGGGCAGCCGGAGGAGGTGGCCGAGGCGGTGGTGTTCCTTGCCTCGCCGGCTGCCGCCTACATAACCGGACAGGTCCTCCGGGTGGACGGCGGCATGGTGATGTAGGAACAACAAGAGCATTGCAGGCATAGACGACGGCCAACCAGTTAAAGGCATTTCACCAGAGAGGAGGTGTGAAAGATGGCCATTGACCCGAAGGTGAAAGAGAGGGTGAAAGAGATTATCGTCGACCAGCTTGGTGTGGACGCCAACGAGGTTACTGACCAAGCCTCATTCATCGACGATCTCGGCGCCGATTCCTTGGACACGGTGGAGTTGATCATGGCCTTCGAAGAGGAGTTCGATATCGAAATCCCCGATGAAGAGGCCGAGAAGCTGACGACCGTGGGCAAGGCGCTGGAGTACCTCGAGAAGAAGCTGGCCGAGAAGTAATCTGGACAACCAGGTCCCGTCTGTTGGCGGGACTATTTCTTGTCATTACGACCAGCGGGCACCGTGCCGCTCTGGAGGGAATGTCCGGGCGGCACGGCGCGCACCGCGGCCAGTGCCGCTCAGGTAGTCTGGCTGTGGGCAGTGAGGGCGCCACCTTTCCGGTGCGCCGCAAGTCGTGTGACTAAGCATGAGGTAATGCATGGAGAAACGGCGCGTCGTGGTCACCGGCATGGGGGTCATCACTCCCCTGGGCCTTCGTCTGGATGACTACTGGCAAGGACTCGTCTCCGGCACCAGTGGTGTCGACTATGTGACCTACTTCGACACTACCGAGTTCGACACCAAGTTCGCTGCCTGGGTCAAGAACTTTGACCCGGAGGCCTATATGGACCGCAAAGAGGCGCGGCGCATGGACCGCTTCGCCCAGTTCGCCGTTGCCTGCAGCGATTTCGCCCTCCAGGACGCCGGCCTCGATTTGGAAAAGGAGGACAAGACGCGCATCGGCGTGGTGCTGGCCTCCGGCGTAGGAGGCATGGATACCTTTGAGCGGGAGTACAAGGTTCTTTTCGACAAAGGCCCGCAGCGCGTCAGCCCCTTTTTCATCCCGATGATGATTGCTGATATTGCTCCCGGCTATGTGTCCATCCGCCACGGCTTGAAAGGGCCCAACTACTCGACGGTGTCGGCTTGCGCCTCCAGTTCTCACGCCATCGGCGACGCGTTTCGCCTGATCGCCTATGGCGATGCCGACGTCATGGTCACTGGCGGCTCGGAAGCCTCCTGCACGCGTATGGGCTTTGCCGGCTTCAATGCCATGAAGGCGCTCTCCACGCGCAACGATAACCCCAAGGCGGCAAGTCGCCCCTTTGACCTGCATCGCGACGGCTTCGTCATGGGCGAAGGGGCGGCAGTGGTCATCCTGGAGGAGCTTGGCCATGCCCTGCGGCGGGGGGCCAAAATCTATGCCGAGGTGGTGGGCGTCGGTTTCACTGCAGACGCCTATCACATCACCGCGCCTGACCCGGATGGCGACGGTGCAGCCCGCGCCATGCGCCTGGCCATGGCCGAGGCCGGCGTGCGCCCCGAGGAGGTGGATTATATCAACGCCCATGGCACCTCTACCCCGCACAACGACCGCATCGAGACCATGGCCATCAAGGCCGCCCTGGGCGAACATGCCTACAAGGTAGCCATCAGCTCCAGCAAGTCCATGATCGGCCACCTGCTCGGCGCCTCGGGCGCTGCCGAGTTCGTGGCCACCGTGCTGACCATTGTGCACAACACCATTCACCCCACCATCAACCTTGAGGTGCCGGATCCCGAGTGCGACTTGGACTACACGCCTTTGCGCGCTCGGCCGAAAGAGGTCAATGTTGCCCTGAGCAACTCCTTCGGTTTTGGCGGGCATAACGTCTGCATCGCGGTGAGGAGGTATCAATAGCCTTGCGCGTTTCGCTTGCCTCCCTCCTGCGAAGAGTCGGCCTCCGGAGTCGTGCCCCAGACGCAGATGCAGCTTCTCCCCTCGGCCAGAAATTGGGCTACCGTTTCAAGAATGCAGGCTACCTGACCCAGGCCCTCAAGCATCGCTCCTACCTTGCCGGGAGCGGTGAGCCGCGCTACATGGCCAACGAGAGGCTGGAATTGTTGGGCGACGCCGTGCTGTCCCTGGCAGTGGTCGAATATCTCTACCATCGCTACCCGCGTCGCCCCGAGGGGGAGCTCACGGTGATGAAGTCCCTGGCAGTGAGCCGCGGCGTGTTGGCCAATGTGGCACGGGCGCTGAACGTAGGGGAGCACCTCCTCCTGAGCGAGCAGGAGCGCAGAGCAGGAGGTGCACAGCGTCCTTCCATCCTTGCCGATGCCATGGAAGCCATCATCGGCGCCGTTTACCTTGATGGCGGCCTGGAGCCGGCGCGCAAAGTGGTGCAGCGCCTGGTCCTATCGCGTCTGCCCGGCATTCTCGCTAGGGAGGAGAACCAGAACTACAAGAGTCTGCTGCTGGAGTACTGCCAGCGCGAAAGGATGCCCACCCCGGCCTACCGCGTGGAACGCGAAGATGGCCCCGAGCACGACAAGGTCTTTACCGTGGCAGTCAGCATTGGGGGCAGGCAGTACGGAACAGGCCAGGGAGGCAGCAAGAAGGCGGCCGAACAGAGGGCAGCACGCGGCGCCCTGCTCAAATTGCACGTGATCTGAGGCGGAGGAGTAAAGCCTGATGGACTACTTTCTGACTGAAGAGCAGAAAATGTTGCGCGAGATGGCGCGCACCGTCGCCGAGGAGAAGATCCGCCCGGTGGCGGCCAAGCACGACCAGACCGGCGAGTTCCCGTGGGAAATCGTCAAGACCTTGGCCGAGATGGATTTTTTCCGCGTGTGGATTGAGGAGAAGTACGGCGGCCTGGGCGGCGGCGTGCTCGATCTGGTCATTGTCACCGAGGAGCTGTCCAGAGCATGCGGCGGCATTGCCTTGGCACTGGCCGGTACTGCCTTAGGCGCCTTCCCCATCATCATTGCCGGAAGCGACGAGCAGAAAGCGCGCTACCTGCCCCGCCTGGCCAGCGGCGAGGCACTGGCCGCCTTCGGGTTGACCGAGCCAGAAGCCGGCTCCGACGCCGAGGCCATCAAGACGACGGCGCGCAAAGATGGTGACTGCTATGTGCTCAACGGCACCAAGCACTTTATCACCAACGGCGGCGTGGCCAAAATCTACACGGTGATTGCCATGAGCGACCCGGCTCGAGGTGGGCGCGGCGCCTCCGCCTTCATCGTCGAAGAGGGTATGGAGGGGTTTTCCTACGGCAAGAAGGAAGACAAGATGGGCATCCGGGCCTCGGCCACCTGCGAGCTGGTTTTTGAAGACTGTCGGGTGCCAAAGGAGAACCTCTTGGGCAAGGAAGGGCACGGCTTCATCATCGCCATGAAGACGTTGGACAAGTCGCGCCCGGGTGTTGCGGCCCAGGCCTTGGGCATCGCACAAGGGGCCTTTGATCTGGCCGTGAACTACGCCCGGCAGCGGCACCAGTTTGGCCAGCCTATCATCGCCTTCCAGGCGGTGCAGCACATGTTGGCGGACATGGCCACGCAGATCGAGGCGGCGCGGGCTCTCATCTACAGCGTCGCCCGCTACATCGACTCCGGTGCCACCGACATCGCCAAGGTCTCGGCCATGACCAAGGTCTTTGCCTCTGATGTGGCCATGAAGGTGACTACCGATGCCGTGCAAATCTTCGGCGGCTACGGCTACATGCGCGAATACCCCATCGAGAAGTACATGCGAGACGCCAAGATCACGCAGATCTACGAGGGGACCAACCAGATCCAGCGCAACGTCATCGGGCGCAGCCTGATCCGCGAGAGCGCCAAGCACGCACGTGCCTGAGCCCGCAGAGCCGCGTCCCCAGGCGTGATGCGCGTGGCCCCTTGAGAGGCACGGCAAAGCGGTTTGTTTGCATCGCAGCAGGAGGATGCCCACCTTGCAGGGCCAGAGGAGAGGTGGGCATTCTTGCTGGTTGGGGCTCATGGCGCGTTGGTCCCCGCCGGATGGCGGTCCGCCGGCCCTGGCTGTTGGCGCAGTGAGAACCTCGCTGTTGGAAATCTCACGGCCGGCATCGGAAAGCGCACGCAGGCTCGGCCCGTAGTTGCCTATGGTGCTCCTGAGGGAACCCCAGGGCTTCTTTTCGGCTGTGCACCCCAATCTGCCGGCGTGAGAAGGCCGTTGGACCTCTACGCTCTCCGCAGGTTGCCGATCCTGCCTCGCCTCTTGAGCGTGCTCTGCCGCTGTCCTCTCCGTGGAGAAAGCCCTTGCACATCGTAAGCGTGTTGCGTATATTCTAAGGCACGGAGAACCCCAGGGCAATGGCAAGGGACCGACTGACATCGGCGGCGGATGCCTATCGCACGGTGGCCGGCTACGCCGAGCACCAAATCAGGGTGAAAGGCTCGCGGTTCGTGGGGCAGGCACAGCCGGTGACCAGCCGCGCGGAAGCCGAGGCTTTCCTGGCCGACGTCCAACGCCGCTTCCACGATGCCACTCACCACTGCTACGCCTACCGCCTCGGCTGCGGGGCACAGGCGCTGGTGCGCAGCAGCGACGCCGGCGAACCCTCAGGCACTGCTGGCAAACCTATCTTAGAGGCCTTGGAAGGGCGACGTCTCACCAACACCATCGTGGTGGTCACCAGGTACTTTGGCGGCACGAAACTCGGCATGGGCGGATTGGCGCGGGCCTATGGGCAGTGTGCCGCCCAAACACTTGACCGGGCCGGCGTGGTGGAACGCTTCCTGATGCGCACCTTCGCGGTGAGCTGCCCCTATGAGCTGGAGAATGCCCTGGAGCAAGTGGTGCGCAAGGTCCAGGGTCGGGTGCGCGCGGTGGATTATCGTCAGCAGGTGACCCTGGTGGTCGCCGTGCGGCACAGCCTTGCCGAAGAATGCCTGCGGCGCATAGCAGCCGCCACCTCAGGCAGGGCGACGGTGCGCGAAGAATGAGCGGAGGCTGACCGGTGTCGTTGGCGGGCATCTTTCTGGCGCTGGCGCTCAGCGCGTTCTTCTCAGGCACCGAAGTGACCTTCGTGGCGGCCGACCGCGTCCGCTGCGAAATAGCTCGGCGTACTGGGAAGCGAGGCGCCCACCTTGCCTATGGCTTTGTGCAGAATCCTGAGCGCTTCGTCTTCACCACGCTCATCGGCAACAACGTAGCCACTGTGGGTTTTTCTGCTCTTGCGGCCCTGCTGTTGCAGCCGCACCTGTCGGCGGGTACCATCGTGCTGGTTTCTTCGATGACCCTCCTGCTCTTGGGGGAAATCGTGCCGAAGACGTTGCTGCGAGAGAGAGCACAGTCTGCAGTGTTAAGACTGGCCTATCCCCTGCGCTTTTTCGAGCTTCTCTTCTGGCCGGTGAACTGGGCCCTGCGGTGGGTGGTACTGAGGTTGACCGGGCCGAGAACGGTCGATGCGCGTGCGGCCTACGCCCTGTTCTCGCGCAAAGACCTGACCATCTTGCTGCGCGAGAGCTTTGCTGCCGGCACCATTGCCAGGCATGAGCGCGATCTGATTTCCCGCCTCCTGCGGCTGGCAGTCCGGCCGGTGAAAAACATCATGGTGCCGCGCGTGGATATGGTCGCCTTGCCTCTCAACAGTAGCTTGCAGCAGGCGCAGCGTGTGTTTCGCCAGTCCGGCTACAGCCGGCTGCCGGTATACGAGAAGACCCTGGATGACATCAAAGGAGTCGTCCACGTGCGTGACCTGCTGGGCAGACCCGAGTCGCTGGCCGCCATTGTACGGAACGTTCTTTTTGTGCCGGCGACGACCTCCTGCTATCGGCTTCTTCTGGAGTTTCGGCGCACCAGCGCGGCAGTGGCCGTGGCATTGGACGAATACGGCGGCACCGCCGGCATGGTTACCCTGGAGGATGTGCTGGAGGAGCTGTTCGGTGAGATCGAGGACGAGCACGACGAGGAAGTGACTCGGTGGCGGCCCCTGCCCGATGGGGGAGTCTGGGTGGATGGCCGCCTGAGCGTGGAGGAGCTGAACGCGGCCATGGGGTGGAAGCTGCCCTCCGGGCCCTACAGCACCGTGGCCGGATTGATTCTGGCGCGCCTGGGGAGGATTCCGAGAAGGGGCGAGCTCGTGGAGGTGGGGAAGTATCAGTTCCAGGTGCTGCGCGCCACCAGAAAGCGGATTCTTTCCCTGAAGGCTGCCTTGCAGCAAATAGAACAGGGCAGCGGGGGGCCGAGTATCCCGTCCCGGGGGCGTGGCGGTGGAGGCGGAGGATGAATCTGCTGCGGCGTTCTTGGCCGCAGGCGGGGAACGGTGTCCTTGCTCGGACGTGAAGATTGTGCTTGATTGTTTCGGTGCGTTTTTCTATACTACAACCTGCGCGGCCCCGCCCTCTGCCGGCCCCGTTCCGAGGCTGGGGCGCCGAAAGGTACCAGGGCAGCGCCATGGTTGAGGCAGTTGGACATAGCCAGAGGCAACTGGTAGGGGCAGAGGGCCCGCATGCTGCCCCCCCGACAAAGTGGGGGGCGCTGCGGGCGGATAACGTGCCCAATAGGCAGAGAGAGACCTGAGTGTGCGGTGCCGGGTGGCGCCCTGCGCTCGGGTCTTTCTGTTTCTGGGCGGAGCCCTCCGGGGGCGTCCGTGGCAGAAAGTGACATAGGGCTCATGGACGCCAAGCGGAGGAGGGCACGTTACGAGGAGCACATTGGTCTGTGTCGGTGCAGGCTGCGTGGCAGGGCTGCTGCTCTGGCCGGCCTGCGGGGAGAGGATTACGGGGGACAAGGAACAGGCCGCTGGCCTATTAGCGGAGGTCGAACCGAGGAGTCCACACGCCTCACCGGGGGTGTCGCTGGCTGCTCACCCATTGGCTATGGCAGCCCAGGCAGTGTCTCAAGCGATGGCAGCGGAGCCTTTGCGCCACAAAGTCGCGCAGCGAGTATGCGGGGGAGAGGGCGAAAGACGACTCGTGGATCTGACCGAACTGTGCCAGGATCTCCTGGCCTGGTGCAGGCCCAACGGAAAGGACCTCGTGGATGCACTCCTCTTGGCTGGGGCCTTGGCTGGCGCTGAGCGACCAATGGTCCTCTACCCGTACTGGTGCCAGCGAGAGCGATGGAGCAAGGCGCTTACCCCGCCTGCCACAGTGGCTGTTGTCTGGTGCGACCCCAGGCTGCCCGAAGGGGACTTCATCGAGGGCTGGCTGGTGGGAAGCGGTGAAAAGCTCACGTTGAAAGACGGCCAGCGCACGGATGTCTGGGTTCTTGTGGCTGCTTACCCAGAGTTCGATGAAGGGCCTGAACATCACGGATCCCCTGCGTCGAGCGTGGGCGTTGGACAGCTCTCAGCCGCGCCGCAATACGAAAGACTGTGGCAGTTGAAATGGATCCACATATACGACGACCACGAACCCGACTGGCTTGAACCACCAGAATTCTACGTGAAAGCGAACTATGGCGCTGGATGGGAGGAGACGAGCATTACCCCGCCGGTGAACAACACCTCGCCGTGGACGCTCTACGACGTCTGCATTCTCGACCTTGGGTACTCGGGGACACAGTACGCCAAGCTCGAAGTGTGGGAGGATGACTGGGGTTCCGGTGATGACCTGGTTGAAAAGTACTGGGATGGAGAAGGATGTAGCATTTGGATCCCTCTCTCCGAGTACGAGCAACGATTTGATGGATGTGGCAGCGGCGACGTTGATGTGAGGGTGCAGGTTGTGCCAAAGAACCCCTCGTAGCGTTGGATCAGCCTGGCCGCTGCAGGAAGGGGGACGGCCTCTGGGGTCGTTCCCGGACGTCTCCCCAGCGGCCCTCTGTTGCCTGTTCTCGCCAAGGCAAACCCGTGCTGAGGTGGAGGCAGTGAAACCATCCTTGGCTGCACCACTGGCAGAGCACGCAGTCACTGCGGTAGCAATGTTGGTTGGTTTCCTCGGTGGGCCCTTGCGCCTGGCTGGGCAGCAGGTCGCGATTAGCGTAGCCGCCGTCGACAGTGTCACTGGCGGGCCTGTGGCATTTGCTGTTGTCTATGTGGACGAAGTGTGCATGGGACAGGCTGACTCGACGGGCGTGCTCAGGGTGCATGTCAGCGGTGGTAGGCCGTGTTTCGTCTTGACGGTGACGGCAGTGGCATACGGTGCTGCCGTGGAAACAGTCTGTGTTCGCAGTGGTGAAACAGAGCGCACCGTGAGCGTCAGGCTTTCTCCGAGGATCATTCCAATGAGTCCCGTCACCGTGGAGGCCTCGCGCCTTCGCGTTGTGATGGCTGGTCCGGCAAAATATGCCCTCCGGGGCGGCGTTCTTGATCTGGCGCCTCTTTGGCCAGGGGATGCGGTGCGCTTCCTGCAAACCCTGCCAGCGGTGGGCTTCCGCTCGGACTTTTCCTCTTCCTTCTACGCAGCCGGTTCTGATTTCTACCACAGGATGGTCTACTGGAATGGCACCCCTGCGCTGAACAGCACACACCTGGGTGGCGTGGTCAGCTCACTGGTGGCTCTGCCAGGAGACAGCATTGTGGCAAGTGTACTCGCCCCGCCATCGGTTGGGCCCTTGGCATTGGGTGGCGCCCTGGAAATCTGGTCAAAGCCAGACAGTTGCTGGGTGGTCGACCTGAACCCTGTTTCGGCGATGGTGGGCTATGCGGGTGTGCGCAGAGGGGTTGCTTGCTCTGCACATGCTCGGGTTCTGCACTTGGCCACCATCGGCGAGGGCGCCGGGGTAAAGCTGCCGTACAACTTTGCTGACGCCGGTGGATGGTGCAGGGCAAGGCTTGGCGGTAACACCGAAGCGGAGGTCGCTATGTTTGCTGCCCGTGACCTGCTCCGCGTGGAAACCGGCGGGTGGAAGGAACGGCCGGGTGCCAGTTGGGACATCTTGTGGGGCAATACTTTGGCGAGAACTGCAATAACGTGGAAACGTCCCGACTCCTCGGTATGGCAATCTGCGGCCCTGCTCAGTGACTTTGCAGTGCACGGGAAAGGTCCCCACGACCACCTCAGTTCCTCGCTGCGCATCGCAGAGCTCTCCGAGTCTGTCTCTTCGTCTGTTTCGAGCCACCGCTGGCAGGTATCGGTTGCCTACCGGCTCTACTTGGCGTCGCACAACTGGGACTTGAGCAGCCGGGAGTTGTGGGACCTGGTCGGCAATCCGGCCCGCCTGCTATTCGACTTTGCCCCGCGACGATTCCAGTACCGGCAGCGCCTTTTCGTGCTCAGTCCGTCGTGGGACTGCGAGGTACGCCATGGCCGAATGAGCATGGAGCTGTCCATCCGGGCTCACCTGTTGGAGCGGCACTGGAACCTCCCTCTCGTGTCGGCCTCTGCCACTCTCTCGTGGAGGTCGGAGCAGCTTGAGGCAGGGCTTCTCGCCGGAAAGAGTGTGCAGTGGCATTATGCCCGGAAACAAGACCTGAACGAGCAAGTCTTTGAACCGGCCAGCGCATTCTTCTTATGTACCGATCCCCGCCGGGCACCCGCTGTGCAGTATCTGGCGGCCACATTGCTCGCGGCACGGCGCATGCTTTCGGCGCACGCACACGCCCATGTGAAAAGGTTCGATAATCTGCCTCTGACCGATTTTCTCAGGCACGATGAGGTCAGAGGCAAGGGGCGAGCGTATGGGGCTGGTTTGTCGGTCGACTTTACGTCGGCAAAGCTGGCTGCCTCTGCTTCCTTGGATGTGGCCCGCGCCTTCTTGCAGGAGCGAAGATGGCATGTGGCCCACTACGAGCGGCCGCTCCAAGCAAGACTCTCCGCAGAGTGGCGCCCCGGGCGTCGTTTCGCGTTCCATGCGCTGGCCAATGTAGCAAGCGGCCTGCCTTACACAGAAGCGGACCTCAGGTTCAGGGCGCTGCCAGACTTGTCCGGGGAGGCGGGCGGCTTCTACCAGGACCTAATTTACGCTTCTGGACCCGACGAAGAGACCGAGTGGAGGGGCGCATTCTCGCAACTCTTCGGTGCGCGCACCCCCGCGTACTTCCGCCTCGATGTCGGACTCGAGTACGGGTTCAGGAGGTCGGCGGGGGCAGAATGGGTTTTGTACTTGAGGGTGTTCAACGTCACCAACCAAGAAAACCCATTGGCATACCTTCGCAACATGGAGGAGAGTCGGGCAGAGAGGAGGCCTGTGCGAGGTCTGATGCGGCTTCCAATGATCGGCGTCCGTTACCGGGCACTAAGCGGCGGGCAGAAACAATGAAACCGGCAAAGAGCCTGGCCCATGCTGCTGTGGTGGTCGCGGTCGTTGCCGCGTTGCAGGGATGCAGTGGCTTTTCCAATTCTCCAAGCGGCGAGATCCCGCGCTACTCCGTAATCTGCGTGTTGTCCAACGGCACTGCGCCCACAAGGGTAACGATCTACGCGGTGGTTCCCGTCGACTCGTCGTCCAGCCTGGTAGAAGGCGCCCAGGTGCTTCTCTCCTGGTCTGAAGGGTCCGTTGCGTTGACTAAGAGCGAGGTGCCGAATCGCCTCTGGGGGACGAGTTTTCCCGCGTATGCAGACACGGGGGATCGAGTGGAAGTCATACCGGGGCGCCAGTTTTTCCTCCAAGCCTTGTGCCCGGACGGAACCGAAATCCGCGGTCACACAACAGTTCCTGGTGATTTCCGCATATTGCTGCCACATCCAGGGGACACGGTTTTCGTCGTAGGGGGTACGTCGATTTGCAAGTGTCATGGACTCGCTCACGTGGTGGAGCGGGATACGTCGTGGAAATCGCTTCTGAGCAGGCGGCAGGGACAGGAGGTCGCGGCAGGTGGTCGCCGCCAAGCTACGTGGTGTTGGGGGACACCACCTGGGCGGGCAGGGTGTCGGTGTCGGAGAAGCACTATGGCATGTTCGCTATCAAAGTCATGGCTTTCGACCGACATTACTTCGAACACGTCTTCGCGGGAGTTCCCTCCGCAGGAGTAGACAATGCCTTTGGGGTTATGGCTGCCTGTTGGACAAGGACGACTAGGGTGTTTGTCATGGGCAGCCCAGCGGACTGAAACTGGCGCGCCGCCTCGACGGCACGTTGTCCTGGGCGAACCCGGTACACTGCCCAGCTCGGGAGAAGCAAGGAGGCCTTGCCACTTGCCCACAGACCGATGAGGGCACACACGAGTCGCCGACTTTGCTGCAGCGCGTCAAAAAAAGCCCTTGATTTTCGGCAAAATTGTTGTATATTACTCATAGAAATCGCGGGGTGGAGCAGTCTGGTAGCTCGTTGGGCTCATAACCCAAAGGTCGGTGGTTCAAATCCACCCCCCGCTACTATTAAAGGCAGCTCGTCGGGCTGCCTTTGCTTTCTCTGCCCCAGGCAGCGCTCCTGGGGAGAAAGAGAAAAATGTGAAGAAAATCCTTGCATTCTTCACGGATTGTTGTTACATTTGCACACAGTCGTTGGTACACCGAAGTACTGTATGTCAGCCCTCTGTTGTACGCGCAGTAGTGCCGCGGGGGAGGAGGCGAGGGCGCGGCGAACGGGTGGGCGAGATGCTCTCGCGGTCCGCCGAGCGTTCCGAACAGAGCTGCAACACTCCGGTTGTACTGGTCCGTCTCACCGTTTTGAAAGGATTTTGCAGCATGGAACAGGGAGTGGTAAAGTGGTTCAATGAGGCCAAGGGGTACGGGTTCATCACCCGCGATTCGGGTGGCGATGTATTCGTGCATTACCGCCAGATCGAGGGCGAAGGATTTCGCAAGCTGAGCGAAGGCCAGCGCGTGCAATTCGACATCATGGAGACCCCGAAAGGCCTGCAGGCCACGAACGTCTCGGTCATCTGACCGCGACAGGATCCCGCACACCCCGACGTCGCTGGCGTCGGGGTTTTTTTTCGCACTCTTTTCGCCAGCACCTGGCAAGCTGAAAGATGACACCGCAAGAAACAGCCCTGGCGTATCTGTTTCCACCCTATCGCATCACTACCTGGGAGGAGCTCCAGGCAGCGCTCGTGATCCCCCCTCCCGGATTCCAGAAGGACGATATGGCACGCCTGGCAAGGTTGGTCAGGGGCCTGGAGATAACGGTCGCGCCTGCCTTAGCGGCACTTCGCCCGAGGATCCGCCTCAAGGCCTACCAATTGCGTACCACGGAGCTCGTGCGCATTCCCCGCATGCAGGTCAGAACGACCGCTGCGTTGGCTCTGGAGCAGAACGGCGCCCTCTTTGCCCCGTACTCCGCCTCTCTTGAGCGCATTGCAGGCGCCCGTGAATTGGGTTCCTTCGTGGCGGGTGTAGCCGGAAGCGACGAAGGATCGGCGCTCTTCTCCGACGACGTGCGAGCCAAGCTCAGCGCGTACCTCGATCCGCACCACCTCCTCGTTCGCGTTCTTGCCACTCACCTGCGCGCGTTGTGCAAGCGCCTCATCGAAGGTGGGGTGCACGATGCGCAGCGCATAGCCGCGCTCCGCACCCTCCTGCTGGCGTACACGGCATTTGGCCTGGGCAACGAGGATGTGCTGGATGCGGTGCGGCAAGGGCTGGCCGAGGGCAAAGAGTCGGTTGCCTTCCAGAATGTTGTGGCCGAACTTCTTTTTTGCCGCGTGCCCAGGATACTCTACACGCGTCTGCTCCGGCCGCAGGTGCCCATCGAGACTTTTGTGCGCCGTCTTGAAAAGGTTGACCTCACGGTCTACCAACGGAATGCCCTGACCTCGATGGTGCGCCGAGCAGTTGAGCCGGAGAACGTTGCCCGCAGGCTAGGCGCCGCTGAGCGCGCGGTGCGCATCTTCCGCATTGACGAGGGCGAGAAGACGCGCCTCTTGGGAATGTTGCGCAATCTGCGCATCGAGCTTACCAGGGCGCGGCAACTCTACGAACAGTTTGTTCTCGAAAAGGACCTGGTGCCGCTGAGCAAGGTCTACCGGCCACAATCCTACGGGGTGAGGGTGCACTTCACCACGCAGATCAGGAGCGTGCTATACCGAAAGGACTTCCTGGACCTTTACCCAACCAAGGACTATCTGGACCTTTTGAAGGGGTCTATTTCCGGCGACTGTAGCTCGGGGGCGGACTTGGCACGGCGGCACCTGGCCGAGCCCCGCTTCTTTAACATGCGCCTCTTCCGCGGCCGCAAATGGGTCGGCAATGTGTACTGCTTGGACTTTGGCGATGTGGCGCGAGCCCTGGTCATTGACCGTATCCAGATCCCACGCTCCACCCAGGCCCACTATCTGCAATTCTTCCCACTGCTGGCGAAGGCCCTCAGGCGTTCGTTGCGGCGCAGTACCTATCGCTACGTTCTGGTGTCCAACGTCATCAGCAACCACGACCACATTAGAAAGCTCTTTGCGGCATATGTGCGCTCGGCCCGCCCCGCACGAATAGAACTCCCTGCCCCGCCAGGCTTGGCGGCGAACTTCGAGTGCTTCAGGGGCGGCAAGCCCCGCTTCCTCGTGCTCGTGGATATGTCCCAGGCAGAGCCCTCTTAGGCCGACGGTGCGGCGCGCCCGGCCGAAAAACTTGTGGCATTTCTGGACAGAGAGTGATAACTTTGAAGCAGTCAAGCGTTTTGCACAGAAGGCTTTATGGTTGCTCGATGCGAAGCGAAAAGGGAGGAGAGGCTCATGGCATCACTGCTGGAAGGATTGAAGCCGACGGCACTGTGGCGGCACTTTGACGAGATCCGCACGATCCCCCACTGCTCAGGCAACGAAAAGGCACTGGGCGACTATGTGCTGGCAGTGGCGGCAAGACATGGCTTGGCGGCGGAGAGGGATGAGGTGGGAAACATCGTGGTACGCAAACCGGCATCGCCTGGGCACGAGCAGGCGGAAACGGTCATCTTGCAGGGCCACCTGGACATGGTCTGCGAGAAGAACTCCGACGTGGCCCACGATTTTCGGCGAGACGCCATCGAGCTCCAGCTCGTCGACGGCTGGGTGACCGCCAAGGGGACCACCCTCGGTTCGGACAACGGCATCGGCGTGGCCGCGGCATTGGCAGTCATGGAAGACAGTTCCCTCGTGCATGGCCCGCTGGAGTTCCTCTTCACGGTTGACGAGGAGACAGGCCTGACCGGCGCGCGGCACATCAAACCAGGCTTTTTGAAGGGCAAGAAGTACCTGAATCTCGACAGCGAAGAAGAGGGGGTTTACACCATCGGCTGCGCCGGCGGGGCAGACTCGGTGCTCAAGCTGCCGGTCAGCTACGTGCCGGCTCCAATAGGGGAGGCGTTGAAAGTCCATGTCAGCGGCCTGCGCGGTGGGCACTCCGGATTGGACATCAACACTGGTCGCGCAAATGCTCTGAAGGTGCTGACGCGCCTCTTGTGGCGGGCGGATGGTGTGTACGAGTACGCCGCAGCCGACTGTGGGGGCGGTAACAAGCGCAATGCCATCGCCCGCGAATCTTGGACGGACGTCGTGGTGGGTAGGAACAGCGTCGAGGATTTCACCACGCGCGTCAACCGTCTGGCCGAGGCGATCAAGTTCGAATTCCGCACTGTTGAGCCGGGTCTGCAGGTGCGGGTCGAGAAGCTGCCGCAGGCGCCGGCGCGTGTCTTGGACAGCGCCTCCTGGCAGCGACTGCTCAATGCGCTGTACGTGTTGCCCCACGGCGTGCTGGCCATGAGCAGAGAGATCGCCGGGCTGGTGGAGACCTCCAACAATGTGGCCACCTTAGCCTGCAACGAAACGCACGCCGTCATCCAAATGAGCAGTCGCAGCTCGGTGATGTCGGCCCTGGAGGCCGTGCGCAACCGCCTCAAGGCCTTTGCTGAGCTGGTGGGGGGCGAGATTGAACAGCCCGGCGGTTACCCCAGTTGGACGCCAAACCTGCAATCGCCCTTGCTGGCGGTGATGCAGGAGGTGCACCGCCGGGTGTTCGGCAAAGAGGCCGAGGTGACGGCGGTGCACGCCGGCCTGGAGTGCGGCATCATTGGCGAAAAGTTCCCGGGCATGGACATGATTTCGCTGGGTCCCACCATCCAACACCCGCATTCGCCTGAGGAGCGCGTCAACGTCGCCTCCGTGGAAAGTTTCTGGAAGCTTCTGACGGCTGCCTTGGCCCGCCTCGCCGAGGCATAGCCAAAGCGGGTGGCGCTCCATGGTGCGCGTGGGTCGCGAACTTCTGGTGCAGGCCAAGGCCTTCCTGTGTTGGGACCGTCTCCCCGGGCTTGCGGTGCAACTTGTGGAGGTAGATGGCCCGGTCTCCTACTTCTTCGCCCCGCAAGCAGAGCGCGGCGCGGTGGTCCTATTTGTCCCGCGAGAACAAGAGCACAGCGAAGAGCTCTACCTTCTCTTCCACGAAGCGGGCCACTACCTGCAGTATCGCGAGCTCGAGAGGCAAGGGCACATTGCGGAGTACTGGCGCCTTGTGGACCTGCCGCTGGGGGGAGAAAGGTTGGCTTTTGAAAGGGACGCATGGGCGCGAGGGCGGGAGCTCTTGCAAGATTTTGTGCGCACCCATGCTCCCGAACGGCCGGAGTTGCTCGTCGGGTTTGACGCCTGCGCCAGGGAAAAGGTCGCCTCCTATGGCCTCACCGAGCGCGCCGTGCGGAGTTGACCCTGTGCTGGTGCTCCCGCTTGCCCGAACCTGCACCTCGGCGGGGCGGCACGAGGGCAGGGGAAAGGAATGCACTACGCGAGTCTGGCGCGGGCGCTCAGCGTTTCTCGGTGAACCTGATGATGTGGCCGTCGGGGTCGACGATCTCGAAGTAACGCCCCAGGCGCGACTCGCGCGGCGTTGTCAGCACAGGCGCCTTTTTCTTAGTGCGGAGTTCGCTGTAGGCGCTATCCACATTGGCCACGCTGAAGCCGAAGGCGAAACCATGTTTCACCGGGCGTTCGTCGGCCAGCTCCGGGCGCTCCAGCTCGACGCACAGCTCGATGCCACCGAGGGTGAAGATGCAGAGGTCTGGCTCGCGCAACTTGACGCGTGCGCCCAGCACATTGCGGTAGAAAGCGACCGAGTCCTCTATCGACCTAACTGCCAGTAGGATGCGGTCCAGCGAGTCGGGCATGGCCGTTTCCTCCTTTCGTGAGTGAGGGTCATGCCGGCGCATGGACGACCTGGGCTGCCAGCCTCTGCCGGAACCCAGGGTGCGCCCTCGTGCCAAGGAAGGTTCATCGAAATGTTGCTGCGCGCGACCTACTCTTATTGTACGAACTTTGCGCGTCAAAGTCAAGCTTTTTCTCGCCGCGAAGAGGGGGCTTCGCCAAGGGTGCGTCTTGTTGGCGCCCCCGAGCGCGCGGCAACCCCTGGCAGGGTACAGGGCAGGGGGCTGCCAAAGCAGAGGCAGGGGAGGTACACACCCGAAAGCCTTGCTGGCCTTTCCCGGTTGGGGGCGAGAAGCCGACGGAACGACACTTTTGCGGCGCGTCACCTGAGGCATGAAGTGTCAACGAGTTCCGTTGCGCGGCGGACTTGAAAGATAGCCCGGGGTCGGTAGAGGCGTAGGGGAGTCTCCCGCACGATGAACAGGATGGCGCAGCGCACTTTTCGCGGAACGCCTGCGGACAGGGTGATGTGCGAAGAATAGGATCGGCTCCAGTAGCTTTGGAACGGTAACCAGGAGGAAGGTCTATGGAGAAAACGGCAAGAAGCTGGGCGCGCGTCGCGTGCATTCTTGCAGGGATGGCCCTGATTCTGGCCTCCTGCGGAAAGGCCCCCGAGGCCAACTTGGCCGCCAAAGCGGCAGAAGTGGACAGCGTGTGGGCCAAGGGGCTCAAGGTGTCGCGCAACTACGACAGCCTGCGCACGGTGCAGATGGACCTGGCCAGACGTTACACCGAGCGAGTGCGACTTCAGCGGGTGCAGGGCGAAGACCTCCTGGCGCTGGGCTCGCTCTACCAGGTGCTGGGTGATTACGTCAAGGAGCAACAGGCGCTGGAGAAGTACCTGACCGTTCGCGGGCAGAAAGATAGCCTGGCCGCAGTGCGCCTGCTGCAGAGCTACCTCTTCGCCGACAGTCTGCACAAGGCGGAAGCATTCGCTCAGGAGAAGATGCCTGCCCTGGGCCTGCAACCGGATTATGGACAGTGCCTGGGCTTGGCCTACGGCTTTTTCGACGAAGGAGGCCTGGAGAAGGCTGAACTCTGGGTGGACCGCGCCATAGAAAAGGCCCCCGACCAGCAGCGCTATTCGGCCGTCAGCTTCAAGGCAGAAATTGCCGCGGCCCGCGACGAGCTGTCTCGCGCCCTGCGCCTGCTGGATGAGGAAATGAAGGCGACCCAGGACGAGCGGGCGCAAAGCTACCTGCGCGCCACGCTGACCAGACTCCAGCTGCCAGGCAGACCGGCACCTGCCTTCGCAGCCAGCGACTGGATCGACGGCCAACCCACTACCTTAGCAGCCCTGCGCGGCAAGGTGGTGCTCCTTGACTTTTGGGCGCCTTGGTGCGGACCGTGTCGCGCCACTTTTCCCCACCTGAAAAAGTGGTATGCGGAGTTCCACGACAAGGGACTGGAGATTATTGGCCTCACCAAGCACTACGGCCGGTTCAACCAGTTAGAACAGAACCTCAAGGGCTTGTCACCACAGGAAGAACTGGAGTGGATAAAGAAGTTCAAGCTCCACCACGAGATCCCCTTCCCATACGCGGTGGCAAACGAGCAGCAGGCAAAGCGCAACTTTGACGCCTACGGGGTAAAAGGCATCCCCACCGTCGCGGTGATCGACCAAAGAGGGATAGTGCAGCTCATCGTGGTCGGCTCGGGCGAGAACCAGGCCCAGAAGATCGAGACGAAGCTCAGAGAGCTGCTCAAGGTGTGAGGAAATGCGCGCGGGGCGTTCTGTCCCTCTCTGTGCAGAGCGCCCCGAGCACATCTGGTGCGGAGACGAGCGGACCGCGGCGCTTGAGTGGCTCGTCAGCGGGCCGGCGGCGGTCGTTCACCACCCTGTCTGTGCTCGCCAAGGCTCAAGGACAAAATTGTCCTTGAATAGCCCCATGGCTCGAATCTGGTAGGTGCGATAGGCCGAGTCACTCTCCGCTAAGGCAAAGCAACTGGAGCTGTACCCCGACGAGTAACGATTGTAGGCACCGACTATCTTGTTCAGGAGGCTCGGGCCGTTGTCCGGGTTGCTGCGCGCCTCTAAGTAGCAATAGTAATAGTGCATGAAGCCGTAGTAGAGGGTGCTGGAGATGGAGCAGTAGCCGTTGCTGTCGAAAAAGTTCTTGTTCAACAGCACCTTCTCGTCAAACGAAGATCGTGCCAGTTGGGTGATCCCCCAGTCATCCAACTTGTTGTAAGAGCCACCGCTCACGACCACGAAGAACCAGTCTTTGTAGCGCAGGTAGTGTTGCCATCTGCTCTCCTGCCAGGCTAAGGCCTTGAGGGCGCGCAGGAAGAGTTCCCGCTCTGTGCCTTGTAGCAGGTCGCCGAAATCGGCAAGCAACCTATTCCCAATGTTGGTGATCAGCGTATCCACGGCGCGGTAGTAGGCGCGGCGCCGCTCCGGGTCCTGCCATTGCTCGGGGGTGAGGGCAAAGTCCAGCTCGATCATCCCCTTGCACTGGCCGGTGATGTCGGCCCAGGCGGTGCCGCGGTCGGCGCGGATTTCTGGCCGCAGCTGCCAGCGGTCAAACAGGTCAAAGACCCGCTTCTTGGTGCCGATGCCTTCCTGTTTAAGGCTGGATGTGGGAAGGGCCAGCGTGTCGTCGCGGGGCGAGCCGGAAAAGTCGCGCAGCCAGCGGCTTGCCGGTTCATTGAGCCATGGGGCGGGCGCTGCGCGCGTGGTGGCCACCACGTCGGGGTGAGGCGCAGGGCGTGAGGCCAGCTCACCTCGGTGCGCGGCGCACTGCACAACGCTCAATGCCACCAGCAAGGCGGCGGGCAGGCCAAGGTGCCTGCCCGCGCGGAGAAGTTCGCTTCTTCCTGGGCGCAAGCTCGTCTCCTTAATCATTGCTAACTTGCCGGCTGAGCGGCGTCCATCTGGCTGAGCAATTGCGCGCGAGCCCTGGCAGAGGCCAGGGCTCGCCTGGGAGCAATCTGCCGGCAGCCGGGCTCAGTAGCTCATGCCGAACGTGAAAAGGTGGACGCTGCTGAACAGGCCAAAGTCCTGAAACGCGTAATCGATGCGCATTGTGGAGCTGCCGACCTTCTGCCGCACGCCGATGCCCGCCGTCAGACCGCGCTCGTCATAGTTGCCCATGTACCCCGCGCGTACCAGGAGCACCTCGTGGAACGTGTATTCGGCTCCTACTTTGAGTTTCTCTTTGAAGTCACGCGGGTGGCGCGACTCAAAGCCCAGGACGAGGTCATGCCCGTTGAGCTCAGGGACCAGGAACGACAGCGGATTGACGTTCAGCGCAAAGCTCACTGCAAACGGCAAGGGGAATTTCTCGCTCTCGTAGCGGATTTCGCGAGAGACGTTTTGGATGACGGCGCCGAAGCGGATGCCGTGATAGGCAAAGTCATAGACCGCGCCCACATCCACTGCCGGCTCACCGTGCGCGTAGGACTTTTGCGCGATCCGCAAGTTGGGGTCGTCCACGTCGGCGCCGGCAGTGGCCACCCAAGCGTCGCCAAGGTCCTGGTAGGCGTACTTGAGATGCACGCCGTAGGAGAAGCGGTCGCTCACCCGTTGTGCAAAGGAAAGGCCGACTGCCCAGGCGGATGGCGAGAATACGCCCGTATCGATGAAACCTTGCTCGTTGTCGGCGCGTCGGGTGCCGTAGAAATCGCCATAGTCCATCATGATGGCATCCAAACACAGTGTGCCCACGCGGGAAAGCTGTAACGCCGCGGCCGCCGAGGTGTGATTGATGTCGGCAATCCCTTTCGTGTAGTTGAGCGCCACATCCCATCGGCCGTCGATCCAAGGCAAGCCGGCAGGATTCCAGAAAACGGCGTTGGCACTGCGAGCGGCCGCCACGCCCAGACAGCCGCGTCCTACGGCCTCGGCAGATATGGGATTCTCCAAGAACCTGAACCCCACCTGGCCTTTCTTGATAATCTGCCCTTGCAGGGGTAACGCCGCGCAAAGCGTCACCGCCATCATCAGCAACACCAGTCTGCTCTTCATGGTTTCTCCTCGCTCTTGCCGCAAAAGGCTGCCAGGTTAACGGACCAGCACAAACTTGACGAACTGGTCAGGGAGCTGGCGGCCATTGACGTCTTCCGCCTCAGTGACCGCAAGGATGTAAATGCCGCTGGTCACATACTGATTGGCATCGGTCCGCTGATCCCACACCTCTTGGTCCGTGCCAAAGTGGTCGATGCTGGTGATCTGGTCACCTGTCTCGGTGAACACGCGCAGCTTGCACTTGTAGGGCAGTTGGGTGAACAGGATGCGGTCGGCAGTGCCGGGGAAACCAAGGCCACCCGCCTTGCTCGTTGCTGGGTTGGGCACCACGCGCACGCGCTCGGTGGTGGCCAGACCGGCCTTGAAGGGTATGGCGGGCATGGCCGAACGATTGGCAAAACGCGAGCTCTCCAGCTTTTGCCCCGGGAAGAGGCCGTCACGATTCTGAGTGGCGTTGTCCACCGCGGTCACCGCGTAGTAGTAGCTCACGCCGCGCGTGACGTCGTTGTCGATGTACGTGGTCTCGTTGCGGTTGGTGGTCTCGTAAATGAGCTGCCAGCGTTCGCCACTGTAGGCGTCCTGAGGATCACCCACGAAAGAGGCCCCTTTCTTGCGGTACACGCGCCAGGCATACCAGTCGTCCACGCCCGTGTCGGGGTCCTTGAAGTAGGACGGATCGGGGTATGACCATTTGACCACGACCCGATCGGCGTCGCTGATCACCTCCAGATCCGGCGGAGGCGGCGGGTCGGGAATGTCCAGCCCGCGGTTCCACGCCCAGTACGCCCGATCCAAGACCTTGAACAGCGAGTCGCGCCCTGTGAGTACCCAGGCGTTCTTTTCCTCATCGGTGAGCTGCCCGCGGAACCAGGCCTTGCCTATGCTGTCTGCCATCTCCCACGACAGTGAGCCCACGCCGATGGCGTAGACGACGGTGATGGAATCGTAGCGACCGACAGCGGCGTTCTTGGTCAGCCGATAGGGCCCCACGGTGATGAAGCGCATCGGGCCCTTTTCCGGACTGGTGGCCCACCCTTCGGTGATAGCGTCTTTCGGGAACTTGCCGCGGCTATCGTGACCGATGTAGGTGTCGCGCAGGCCAAAGTCGCGCCGCCCCCAAAGGTCCTTGACGATTCCGGCGTGCGGCATCGCGTAGGGCTGCGTAGGATCATCGGCCGGATCGGTGGGCGAAGTGCAGGCGTAGAGCAGCGCATAGCCGGGCACCTGCGGCGACATCAGGTGGCCGGTGGTGCGATCTGGGTCGCCCGTGTGGTCCCTTCTGCCGTTGGGATAAGCGGCACTTCCGCCAAGGGTGGAGTCCCAGTAGTAGGCCACCTTCAGGGTATCGCGGGCCCGACCTATCACCAGCTGTGACTTGCGCGCGAACCAGCTGTCCAAATCGTCTTCCCCCTCGTAGGCGAAGTGGCCGAACACCTCGTACTCGCCAGCCTTGGAGGGACCGAAGCTGAAGGCCACCGGCCACCAGAGGCGAATCGTCTGATCGGGGAACACATCCTCCGGGCCTGGATTCTCAATCGGCCGCCTGGTTTCGCCCGTGAACTTGTAGGTGCCTTTCCAGATGATGTAGTCCTGATGATTGGGGTTGCTGAAGGCATAGACCTCCACGTGCGTGCGAATGCCCCAGAAGGGGAGGATATCCTCCCAGACGGCGGCGATGTCCGGCTTCAGCTTGGGGTCCACCTGCCAGCGATACTCGCGGAACAATGGCACGCCGTCGACGGTCACATAGGGCGGGCGATAGCGGCGGATCTCCTGCGACCAGTCGTTCACCCCGTTGCTTACAAAAGGGGTAGGGATGATCTTGCGATTGCCCTTCTGGTCCACACAGCCGCTGTCATCCAGGCAGATGGGGTTGAAGATCTGGTAGAGCAGTTGCGCGTGCCACTGGTCCTGGGGGTAGAAGAAGATCTCGGTCTTTTCTGGGCCAGTGCCGGTGAGCATCCAGCTGTACTGCGTGGTGAACTGTCCCTCGCCGTTCAGCTTCTTCATGTCGAGCTTGATGGCGTTCACATCGATGAACAGCGGGGGGCCATTGTAGTCCTTCTGCGACCACAGGGAAGGCGCGCTGCTCCAGAGGAACAGGCTCGCGAGCGCAAAACAGAACAACTGTCGCCTCATCGTTGCTTCTCCTCATTGGTCATCCGTAGGCAATAGTCGCCCAAAGGGGCTCCGGCAATCATCGCACGATCACCACTTTCCTGGTGAGAACCGTTGACGACGCCTGCAGCCGGCACACGTACGTGCCGCTGGCCAAGCCAGACACGTCGACGGGCATACGCTGTTCCCCGGCGCCCCATGCTGGCGCCTCGCTCTCCCACACCATTGTTCCACAAATGTCGTAAAGCTGGAGCCTTGCCATACCGGGCTGCGGCGAGTTGTAGAGCACGGTGAGAGAAGCATTACACGGGTCGGGGTAGCAGCGCAAGAACGGCCCTGCCGGCCTGCCTGGTTTCTGCGCTACCGCAGTGGGAGTGAGAAGCCTGCGGCCCAGGGTTGCCAAGAGGACCTGCTGGCCGCCGATCACGTCCTGCCCCAGCGCCCAGACAATCGCTCCGCCAAGCCCTTTGCTTTCGATGTACGCGCACTTGAGCGCCACCGAGGCCGTATCGTCGAAGGTCAGGAGCATCGTGCCATTGGGATTGGTGAGGTAGGGAACTCGCGCTGCCTCATCCCAGTGATACGTCCAGCCTGCGAGGGCGAGGGCCGCTGCGCCGCTGTACCATAGCTCGCCGCCGCCAGTGCTGGGACTGTACAAGCCCGTGGCATTGAACAGTCGTCCGTACAGCGGGACGCCGATGAGCAGCTTCTCTTTGGGCAGTCCGAGGGAAAGCAGAAAGGTTACGGCCTCGTGCACCGAGCCGCACCGGTCTCCGCCAGAGGGATAGAGCGGCGCATTGTGCCCGGCGTGCGCAGTCCAGCTGCCGTGAAAGTCGTAGGTCATGCACCCGAACCATTCCAGATGCGGGGCGAGGGCGAGATAGTCGTACTGGCCTGCCGTCCAGGATCCTGCGGGCACCGCCATGGAGAGCAGCCTGGATGGGGTCATGCCGACCAGGGCCTGGTGCAATTCGCTCACCAAGGCCGTCAAATTGCCGCGATCCGAAAGCGTCGGGTACTCCCAGTCGAGGTCCACGCCATCGTAACCGTGTGTCTGGCACATGTCGGTGACCGCCCTGACGAAGCGGGCCCTGCGTGCCGGGTCTGCAGCCATCGGGGAAAAGCCGTCCGACTGCCCCCAGCCGCCAAGGGAGAGGAGCGCCTTCTTGCCGGCGCCGTGCACGGCCGCTACGAATCCCCGCGGATCAAACTCGGGGGAGGAAGCAATGGTGCCGTCGGCGTTGGGCCACGCAAAAGCATGGGCCACGTGCGTCACCCTGGCAAAATCGACCGCCGCAGGGGGAAAACTCTGCTGCACCCAGGAAGGGTAATAGCCCACGACCATGCGCGTTCCCGCCAGCGAGGAGCTCGCCAATGCACAGCTCAGAAGTGCGCCACTCAAGACCAGTGCGGCGGGGTGGACACTCCCTTGTTGCCTGGACAGATGCAAATGGCCCTCAGAGGTTGATGCGCAGCCCGAGGAGCACGCGGCGCGGGTTCAGGAACAAGGGCGCCGTGAACCAACCGATGTCGATATAGTCCTTGTCCCACTCGCCCAACTTGTCGTTGCCGTGCTGCTCTCCGCTCTCGAAGGGCAGGTGCAGCGAGTTTTTGTACCGGTCAAACTGGGCGGTGCTCATGTTTTGGAACGACAGCCGCTTCTGGTTGAAGAGATTCTGCACCGTCGCCACCAGCTCGATGTTCACCCCGGCGATGCGTACCATCTTGGCGGCGCGCAAGGCGGCGTTGGAATAGTCCACCACCTCGATGCGGTGTTGCTTTTCCTCAGGCTCCTGCGGATTGATGATCTGCCGGCCGCCATCCTGCCACTCGAAGAAAAAGTTGACGTAGATGCCGGCCAGCGGCCAGAGCCCGTACAGGCGTGGTCCCCAATTCATGGGCGTGTGCAGGTTGATGTTGGCATGGGCAAGCGGCCTGGGGTCGGTGGTCACAATGTTCGGCCACCGCTCCTCCTCACTGGCGCGCAGACGGTTTTCGTACACGTAAGCCAGCCCGGTGCGGCCAGTAGTCTGCAGGCGGTACTCATAGTTGCCCCAGAAGGTGAAGAAGCGACCGAGCCGCTTCTCCAGGCGCAATTCCGCGCCCCTGATGTCCTTGTAGAAATCGGGGAAATACTTCTGCACCGTCTGCTCTTCCCAGTAGTCCACATAGGAGCGCGACAGCGGCTCATCCTTCACGTCTTTGTAGTAGAAGGTGACGTTGAACAAAAAGTCCTTCCAGAAGTTCTGCTCGTAGCCGAATTCATAGGCAACCGTGCGCGCCATGGTCAGGTCAGGACAGGGCACATTGGTGGCGCCCGGCATCACCGCTTGATTGTAGAGGAAGGTGGGATTCGCCCGCTGGTAGAAATGGCCGTAGTTGAAATAGAGCTTGCTGTTCACGGTTATCGGGAAAGAGACCCCCACGCGCGGCGAGAGCTTCAATTGCGTCTTGTTCTCCGTGGCCGGCCAACCGGGCGGCTCATCTAACATCTCGCGGAACTTGACCCACTTTTCCCACGAGCCGAACTTCCCTGGCAAGTACTGGTAGACCAAGTTGAAGAAGTTAGCATAGTCCTGGTCCAGCGGATGGGCAACCAGATACGCCTTCTTGTTGGGATTGAAGTAGTCGGCCCGCACGCCTAAGGTGGCAATCATGCCCTGGAATTCGAGTTTGTCCTGGAGGTAGGCGCCTATCTCCAGCGGCTTGGCCGTGTAGTACTGCCAGGTGTCGGGCGTCCAACTTTGCTCCGACTGCAACCAGGTGCCAGAGTTGACCGAGATGTGGTTGAAGTCGACACTGATGCCGGTCTCCAGCTGGTGGTGCCGGCCTAATTGGGCGGTGAGGTCGGCCTTGAGGTTCGCCGACCAGGAGTAGGAAGAGTCTGCAGCCTGCAGGCCGCCGTACAGCCAAAACATGTTGGTGATGTCGGTCAGCCAGTTGGTGGAGCCGTTGGGAGTGCCCTTGTTCGGCGCATCCAGCACGCGGTAGGTGCTGTCCAACATGAACCAGGCATCGGCGCGCGAGGTGTCCAAGGCGAAGGGGGTGAGTTTGTTGTCGGTGTACCCCACCTGCAGGTCGACTGTGTAAAAGGCCTTGGGCGACAGGGTGTGCGTCAGCTTGGCGCCGCCGACGAGCAGGCGTTTGTCGTAGAACTGCAGGCGGCTCTTGTTGAACATCTGCACGAAGCCGTTGCTCCCTCCGAGCAGGGCGGCCTGCTGGGCCACGGAGACCTCGGTGCTGCTGAGGAAGTTGAAGCGGCTGGAGTTATCGATGAGCGCGCCGCCGAAGGTGCTGGGCCGGCCGGCGGTCAAGGTATTCACCTCGGCGTACATGCTGTTCAGGGACAACTTTATGCTGGGGCTGAAGGTGGTGGTCAACTTGAGCTGGCCGTTCCAGTCCACGTAGTTGTTGCGCGGCCCAAGGGGAAAGGCGAATTGCGTGTCTTCGTACTTGAACCCAGCCAGGAAGGTGGTGCGGACCAGAAGGGCCCCCACTAGTGGCAAGCCGCCACCCGGCACTGGACCGGTGAGCGTACCCTCCACGAAGACGTCTGGCTTGTCGGCGAAGCGATACTGCGGGTGTTGCCGCTTCCACAATGCCAGCTTCTGCTCGGGCGTGAGCTTAGCGTTGCGGGGGATGCCGATGGCCTCATAGTTGCTCCTGCCTTCATTCTTGTGTTTCCACCCGCGGAAGTAGCGCAGCTCCTCCGGCACCGTTGTGTCGCCGATGGTGCCCTTCCAGGCGTAGCCTTTTTCGCTCGTGTCGGCAAAGACCCGATAGATCCACGACTCGTCGCTCCAGGGGTTGACGCCGAAGAACTTCTTCTGTCCGCCGGGCGTGGCATCCATGCGCAGGGACAACGAGTAGCGGTCGCGCCGCCCCTCCTTGGTCACCACGTTGACCAACCCGGAGCGGAAGCCGCCGTACTTTGCCTGGAACCCACCCGTGAGCACGTGCAACTCTTCCACGGAGGTGGAGTTGAGCGAGAGGTACGAATTCTCGGAGCGCGGGTCGCGCAAGGAAATGCCATCGATGCGCACGTCGGTCTCGCGGATGCCCCCACCGCGGATGCTGAGGCCCTGGCCGTCATTGTCGGCCACCAGCTGCACACCCTTGATCTTGTTGACGAACTCGTCCACGCGCAGCACCGGGGTCTCTGCCAGTCGCTGAGTGAGGATAATCTCCTGCGTGCCCGCCACATCGGCGCGGATGGGTTCCCGCTCTGCCACCACCTCGATAGCTCCCATCTCCAGCACCTGGGTGCTGAGGGCAAAATCCACCGTGGTGGTACGGTCCAAGTTCACCCGCACCTGTTGCTTGAGCAAGGGCCCATAGCCCATCATCCTGGCCCTTATGTCATAGGTGCCAGGGGGGACATTGAGGATGACAAAGTATCCCTCCCGGTCGGCTGCGGCGCCAAGTTTCAATTCCAGCGGCACCGGCCGACCCGCTTGCCAAATGCTTTCGACGATGACGTTGGCACCAGGCAACGGCTCCTTGGTCTGGGCGTCGTAGACTCGACCGGCTATCTTGCCATTTGCTGCTTGTGCAGGTGGGCACATGCAAATCAAAACCAGTGTCACCAGGCCGGTCAGTGAGACCAGCCAACCCTGCGCAGTACGCCTATGCACCATATGTGATCCCTCCGTGCTGTGGAGACGATTGCACTGTAGCTTGCTCCCTGTGGAGGAAGGAGCGAGGAGGATTACTCCCTCTCGCGTGGGGTCTGTCGATGGTGTCGTCGCACCCAATATGTGAGCCAAGGTCGCCTCTCGCTTTTCTGGACGCCTTGTTCTCCCGCGGTGCGTGGCCGGGGTCCGGGAGACAAAGACGAGCCACCACTGGGCCGGCCGCCGCGTGCAATATAATCACAGCGGGGGCAAAAGTCAAGTGTTTTCTGCGCCGGATTGCGTTCGGGGTGGAGCAAAAGCTGCTTCCGCGGCACGGCTGGGCAGCGAGGGCTGCTGAGAAGCGAGCGCCCCCACATGACGGCAAGAGAAAGGTGCCCTGTCGGTAGAACGCCCCTCGCGGCGTTGGGCCTTTTTCTTCTTGCAATCGCCCAGGCGTTTTCTTATATTGTCACCAATTCGTGGGAGTGGCAACAAAGAAAGAGCGAGGCGGACCAAGGTGACTCCCGTCGTGTTAGCTCTCGACCTGGGTGGCACCAAGTTGGCCACGGCCCTTTTCACCGAGGAGGGCCAGGCGCTGCGCAAAGACATCGTGCCCTTGCAACAGAGGAGCGGTCGCGAGGTCGGCGCCCTCATCTGCGCCCAGATCAACGCTCTGCTCGAGGCAGCGGAGGACGGCGGCTATCTGCCGCAGGCCATTGGAGTCTCGGTACCGGGCATTTACTACGCTGCCAGCGGTCGGGTGTGGGCGCCGAACATCCCAGGGTGGCAGGAGTACCCCCTCCTTGAGGAGATTAGCTCTTTGCCGGCTACATCGCGGCTGGTGGTGACCATCGACAGCGACCGTGCCGCCTACATCCTCGGCGAGACGTGGCAAGGCGCGGCCAAGGGGTGCCGAAACGCCATTTTCTTGGCGGTGGGCACGGGCATTGGCGCCGGCATCCTGGTCGACGGCCACCTGCTGCGGGGACACGGTGATGTGGCCGGCGCCATTGGCTGGTTGGCCTTGGACAGGCCCTACCGCCCTGAGTATAAGGCGTGCGGCTGCTTTGAATACTATGCTTCGGGCGCAGGCATCGCCTGCCTTGCCCGCGAGCTCCTCGCCCGCGAACCCGATTATCGTGGCCCATTGCGCGCAAAGCCCGCGGAGCAGCTCACCGCGCCGGATGTCTTTGCCGCCTTTGCCCAAGGAGATGGGCTGGCCATTCGCGTTCTTGACCAGTGCATCGCTTTTTGGGGCATGGCAGTGGCTAACCTGGTGAGCCTTTTCAACCCGGAGCAGATCATCTTCGGGGGCGGGGTCTTTGGCCCGGCCGTGCAGTTTTTGGAACGTATCGCCGAAGAGGCACGGCTGTGGGCGCAGCCCATCAGCATAACCCAGGTGCGGCTGGTGGCCTCCGCGTTGGGTGGCGAGGCAGGACTCTATGGCGCCGCCCGCCTCGCCTGGCTGGCAGCCGGAAAGAAAACATGGTGAGGAAGTCATGAGCTATCGTCGTGCGCAGGTGTTTGCAGCCTGCTGTTTGGGGATGCTGATGTTCGGTGTGGTGCTCACCACCCTGGGCGCCATTTTGCCGAAGGTGATCCCCAAGTTCGGCATCGGCAAGGCTGCGGCCGGCTCGCTCATGGCGCTTCTTTCCTTCGGCATCCTGAGCGGCTCTCTGGTCTTTGGCCCGATCGCCGACCGCTACGGCTACAAGGCCTTGTTGGCCTTTTGCACTGCCCTTCTCCTGATAGGGTTCGAGGGGATTGCCCTGGCGCCTTCCATGGGCGTGCTGCGCGCCTTCGTCTTCCTCATCGGGCTGGGGGGCGGGGTCATCAATGGTGGGACCAATGCCTTAGTGGCCGAAATCAGTGAGGAAGGACGTGGCGCCGGTCTCAACCTCCTGGGGGTCTTTTTCGGCATCGGCGCCACGGGGGTGCCGCTGCTGCTCGGGGCGCTCGGCACACAGACCAGCTACCAGTGGGTCATCGGCATCGCCGGGGCTGCCGTGGCGGTCCCGCTGCTGTTCACGCTGGCCGTGCCTTTTCCAAAGCCGAAGCATGCGCAAGGCTTTCCTCTCCGCGATGCTCTGAAGTTGGTGGGTCAGCCCACCCTGCTCCTACTCGGCGGCATGCTCTTCTTTCAAAGCGGCATGGAGATTACCACGGGGAGCTGGAGCGCGGTGTTTTTGCAGGAAGAGCTTGGCGTCAGGCAAGACAAGGCGGTGCTCTGCCTGGTTTCCTATTGGCTTGGGCTTGTCGGGGCGCGCCTGATTTTGGGTACGATGCTCAAGGCGGCAGCTCGGGCGAAGGTGGTGCGCGTCGCCATGGCCACTGCCTTAGTTGGCGCACTTCTCACCTTGCTTTCGCGCTCAACGGGACTCGCGCTGGTCGGCCTGTTCGTGATCGGCGCAGGATTCGCCGGGCTCTTCCCCACGGTGCTGAGCTTTGTCGGTGACGCCTACCCGAGGTTTTCCGGCACTGCGTTCAGTATTGCCTTTGTGATGGCATTGACCGGCGGCATGACCCTGCCGGCTTTGGCAGGCGTGATCGGCGACGCGCACGGCTTGCGCGCCTCATTCCTCCTCATCCCCATTGGCCTGTTGTGCGCAGGCGGGCTCTTCACCGTGGTGAGTGGCCGCCTGGCGCGCACCGTACAGACGAACTGACAACAGGGAGCTTGCAATGCTGGCTGACATCTGGCTTGGCCACGCACGCAAGGTTATCGATGACATCGCGGCCACGCAACGTGAGAATATTGCCCAAGCGGCGGCAATCATGGCCGAGTCCATCGGCGCAGGGCGCTGGGTGCATACCTTCGGCTGCGGCCACGCCACCCTGCCGGTAGAGGAGATGTACCCCCGCATCGGCGGCTTTGTCGGTTTCCATCCCATGATCGAACTGCCGCTGTCATTCTTCACCCACATTGTGGGCGAGATGGGCGTGCACCAGTTCGTGTTTCTCGAAAGGGTGGAAGGGTATGGTAAGGAGATCATGCGCAGTTACACCTTCGATCCGCGCGATACCATGTGGATCTTCTCCCATTCTGGCATCAACAATGTGAACATCGACGTTGCGCTGGAGGCCAAGAGGTTAGGCATGAAAGTGGTGGCCACCGGTTCGGCCCAGGCCTTCAAGGATGCGCCCACGCGCCACTCTTCCGGAAAGAAGATCTTTGAACTCGCCGATGTGGTGGTGGACACCTGTGTGCCCGCGCGCGATGCGGTAGTCGCGCTGAAGAACCACGTGGACAACGTGGGCCCTATCTCCACCATCGCCTTCACCACGGCGGTGTGGATGATCATCAGCACCGTGGCCGAGATTCTCGTGGAAAAGGGTCACCGTCTGTACATTCATCCCTCGCACAATGTGCCAGGCGACACGACGGCTCGTGAGCGGCTGAGCGAGGCGCTGGCTGAGTACAAGAGGAGGATTGCCGGGGTGTAGCAGAGGGAATGGCTTAGAGGAGCCATGAGCCGCGGGGCGACGTAGGTAGACGCCGCCGTTGCGGCGAATGGGCGCAGCAGCACACGGCCTCCAAGCGCCACGGCAACCTTGCTGTACGTGTAGGCCAACTCTCCAAAGTTGGTCTGTTCTTTCCGTAGGGCGAGCCTTTGGCTTGCCCTATTGTGTTCCTGCGGGATACTGCCAGAGAGAACGTCTTGGGGAGCGGCCATGAGAAAGGGGTACAGGAGCGCAGTGCTCCTGCCACGCCAATCTGTGAGGCATCCGTTCGCCGTGGTAGGGCAAGCCTCCGGCTTGCCAGCAGCCCATGACGAGGCGGGCGCACGGCGGTGCCATGCCCCAACGCGGGGTGTGGCCCGCCTCATTCTCTGCGAAAGCGAGTCTTTCCGCCGACTATCGTGGCCCAGACGGCAAGACCCTCTTCCAGCACTACCAGGTCAGCGTCCGCTCCCACTGCCAGGGCGCCTTTGCGCTGCAGACCGAGCAGGCGCGCCGGGTTCGCAGTCACCGTGTCGATGGCTTGCTTGAGCGAACAACGGGTGAAAAGCTGCAATCGCCGCACCAGACTGTTCAGCCCCATCGCTGTGCCGATGAGCGTGCCGTCTAAGTAGCGGGCGATCCCGTTGCGCGCCTCGTACTCCCTGCCGTTGTAAACGTACCCGCCCTCGGGAAGCCCGAGGGCCTGGATGCCATCGGTGATGCAGACAATGCCCTGCGGGCCGAGAAGGCGCCACGCCAAACGCACCGCCGCCTGATGCACATGCACGCCATCGGCGATGAGCTGCACAGTCACGCCCTTGGTCTCGGCGATGGCGGGCAGGGGCCCAGGCACCCGATGGTGAAAGGGCGCCATAGCATTGAAAAGATGGGTGACATGCCTGATACCAGCAGCAAAACCCTGTGCCGCCTGCTCGTAAGTCGCCGCCGAATGTCCGAATGAGGGCACCACCCCCTTGCCAAGGAGCTCGATGACCAGCGGTATCGCCCCGTTCAGCTCCGGGGCAATGGTCATCATCTTCAGAGCGTCGCCGGTGAGTCGAAAGACCTCGCCCCAGGTACGAGAGGATGGCGGCCCGATGCAGGTGGGACTCATACCGCCGCGCTTATCCGGGTTGATGAACGGCCCCTCCAAGTGAATCCCCAACAGATGCGCGCCTCCCAAGTCTTTGCCAACAGCGCGGGCGGCCACCTCCAAGTGGTGGTTCGGTTTGTTGAAGTGAAAGGCGGTGGTCGCCAAGAAGCTTGTGGTGCCGAAGCGGGGCAGGGTGCGGGCCATGGTGTGGAGGGCTTCCGTTGTCCCGTCCAGCACATCCGCGCCGCCTGCGCCCTGAATGTGCACGTCAATGAACCCTGGCGCCACTACGCGGCCCTCGGCCTCCAGGGTCTCTGCTCCCGGCGGAGCGGAGAGCTTGGGCCCCATCTGGGCAATGCGTCCATCTTCGAGCAAGAGGTCGATTGGCGCGGCATTCCTACGCGCGTCGTACGGCAGGCAATTCTTGAGCAAGAGGCGTTCTGGCATAGGCGTCTCCGATTGGTTCCTTGCGCCAATATAGCCATTTTGCTCCAGGCATGCAAGGTCTTTGTTGCGCTGGCGACAAGAAGCTCCGCGCGAGCCAACGCAGAGGAGCGAGAGCCGACATCACGGGCGTCAACCGCCGCTGGTTCATCCGCAAGGCAAATCCTCCTCCCGCTGCCAAGCGAACCACGTTCTCCCCTGGGAGGGGCACGCCAGCTGTTCCATGCCGAGGCGGGGCTGGTGGCTGTTCGTCCCCGCAGAACGGTAAGTGCGGTGAGGCGCCGCGCCCGGCTTGGCACCAACGTTTGCCGGCCCCGAACTCTGCTCTGCGTGTGCTCTGTGGTCGCCACCTGGTTCAGGTTGGCCGCTGTGATGGCCCGCTTGCATTTGGCGGCATTTGTTGCTATATTTCGGCCTCGAGCTGGGACGGACCGGTAATGGAGGAGATGTGGAGAAAGTCCTACGATTCGCAATTGAGTTGCAGCAGCATCTGTGGGCGGCACGGTTACCTTGGGCGCGGTGGCGCATCTGGGAGGGCGAAATGGCTCCGGACCGAGTGGCGGCCGGCCCTGATGCGAACTGGCCGGAAGTTGAACTGCCCGCCGCATGGGGTGGTTATGACCAGACGGCCTGGTTCTTTGCGCACGCCGAGGTCCCCAAGCAGTGGCGCGGCAGTCCAGTGCAAGTTTACCTCGATATTGACGAGTCGTTGCTTTTCGTGGATGGGGCGCCGGCGCAAGGGATCGACCTCAACCACCGCGAGCATCTGCTCACGCCCCGGGCGAAAGGAGGGGAGCGCTTTGCGCTGGCCATAGAGGCCTACGCGGGACTCACCCACGAAAGACGCATCTTTCGCCAAGCTGAGTTGCGGCTCCTGTGGCCGGCCGCATGGGAGCTTTACCACGACCTGCGCGTTGCTCTGGATGTGTGGGCGGGGCTGCCACCCGGCTCCGAAGAACGGCAGCAGGTGGCAACACTGCTGGCAGAGACCATGCGGCTTCTTGATCCCCGGGAACCAGGCAGTGCACACTATTTTGCGGCAGTGGAACGCGCAGGGCGGTTTTTCCGCCGCGCCTGGCAAGAGTTGCCTTCCCGCTGTCCTGGGCGCGTGTGGGCCATGGGACACGCGCACATTGATGTCGCCTGGCTGTGGCGAATCAAGGAAGTGCAGCGCAAGAGCGCGCGCACCTTCGCCACGGCGCTGGCGCTGATGGAGGAGTATCCCTGGTACCACTTTGTGCAGAGCCAACCGCAGCTTTACGCCTTTGTGAAGTCGACCTACCCGGACCTGTACCGGCGCATCTGCGAGAAGGTCAAGGTGGGGCAATGGGAGCCGACCGGCGGCATGTGGGTCGAGGCCGATTGCAACATTCCCAGCGGCGAGTCGCTGGTGCGGCAGCTTCTCTACGGACAACGCTTCCTGCAACAGGAATTCGGCGCCCCGGCGCGGGTATTGTGGCTCCCGGACGTGTTCGGCTATTCCTGGGCGCTGCCGCAACTCCTTAAGAAGGCTGGGATCGACTATTTCTTCACCGCCAAAATTGGGTGGCTGTACCAGAACCCCTTTCCGTACAGCACGTTTTGGTGGCAAGGCGTGGACGGCTCGCGCGTGCTGGCGCACCTCTGTTTTCATCGCCAGGCCTACAGCGCGGGCCTGGACGCGGCCGGTGTGCGAGAATCCTGGGAGAACTTTCGCCAAAAGGACTCGGCGCGCGATGTGCTCCTCTCCTTTGGCTACGGCGATGGCGGTGGCGGGCCGACCCGTGCGCATTTGGAACAGCAGAAGCGCCTGGCGCACGCGCCAGGGCATCCGATTCTGCGGCAGGGGAGCTTGGAGCAGTTTTTCGCTGCAGCACGCCGGAATAGCCGTGACCTGCCGGTGTGGGCAGACGAGCTCTACCTCGAGGGACATCGCGGCACCTACACCACGCATGGCGCCATCAAACGCGAGAATCGCCAGTGCGAGCTCCTGTTGCGCGACGCCGAGCTCCTGGCCGCTATCGCCTCGCGGTTTGGACACGCCTATCCGGCGGAGACCTTGCGTGCGTGCTGGGAGCGCCTGCTGCGCAATCAGTTCCACGACATCCTGCCGGGAAGCTCGATTCCCGAGGTCTATCAGGATGCGCTGGCCGATTATGAGTTCGTGCGGGAAAATGCCGGCCGGGCAAGGGACAACGCACTGCAGGCCCTCGGCGAGCTAGTGAACACCGGCGGTGCAGGGGAGAGCCTCCTCGTCTTCAACACCTTAGGCTGGCCGCGCACGGACGTAGTTGCGTTGCCTGCAGAGGGGCTGGCCCGTTTCTTGAGGATCGAAGACCTTTCCGGTCGTCCGGTGCCGCACCAACGGCTGCGGCGCGTGGACGGAAGGGAGGAGGTGCTGTTCATCGCGCACGACGTCCCGCCCTGTGGCTACACCACCTTCCGCTTGGTGGAGGGACGCCCGGCGGCGACCCAGCCTGACTGCCGGGCAGAGGACGGCAGGGTGCTCACACCCCATTTCGAGGCCGTGCTGAACGAGAGGGGAGAGCTGCTACGGCTCGTGGACAAGGACTGCTCCCGGCAGGTGTTGGCAAAGGGCGCACGCGGCAATGTGCTGCAGACCTTCTTGGACTATCCGCCCTTCTGGGAGGCCTGGGAGATCGCGCCGGACTATGAGGCTCGGCCCCTGCAGCTTCTGCGGCCAAGGGGAAAGGTCCGTTTCCACGCCGGACCGGTGTGCGCCGTGGCAAGGGTGCGGCTCGCCTGCAGCCGGTCTTCCCTTGCTCAGGACATCATCTTCTATCGCGACCTGCGCCGCATCGACTTTGACACGCTCGCCGACTGGCACGATCCGCGCACTCTGCTCAAGGTAGCCTTCCCGGTGGCGGTGTGGGCAGAACGGGCCACCTACGAAATCCAGTTCGGCGCCATCACGCGCTCCACGCGCCGCAACACCTCCTGGGAGCAAGCGCGCTTCGAAGTGCCGGCGCAGCGCTGGGCAGACCTTGGCGACGGAACCTACGGAGTGAGCCTGCTCAACGATTGCAAGTACGGCTACGACGTGCGCGACAACGTCCTGCGCCTGACCTTGCTAAAGAACTGCTATGCGCCAGACCCGCAAAGTTGCCAATATGGCGTGCTGTACAATGGACAGACCGACGAAGGATTGCATCGCTTTGGCTACGCGCTCTGGGCCCACGCAGGCGACTGGCGCGCAGGTGGGACGGTGCAGGCGGGCTATGAGCTGAATGCGCCGCTTCTTGTGATTCGCCAGAAGCCTCACGCGGGCACCCTGCCCGAAAGGATGAGCTTTGTCGCCATCTCAGGCGCGCCATCGCTGGTGGTGGACACCCTGAAACAGAGCGAAGACGACCAGAGTCTCGTCCTCCGCCTGTATGAATCGGCGGGCCTACCTGCTGCCGCCGCGGTGCATGCGCAGCTCGGCACACAGAAAGCATACGTGGCGGATTTGTTAGAGCGAGAGCGCGGAGGCCCAGGGTGGGAACAAGGACGCGGACGCATCAAGCTCTCACCGTTTGAGGTGATGACCTTGAAGTTGCGGTGAAGGCAGCGCGAGGTAGTGGCGACTACTACCCAGGGAAACCTCTGCCAAGCCCGAAGATCTCCTGTGGCTCGCGTAGGCCGGGGGGCCGTGGCTGTCCGAAAAGTGCCGGCGTGAGGCCCTGCTGACTGCCCTGGAGCTTTCTGTCCTCTTGCTCTTGCACTTGGCACAACCGAGGCTGGAGGGAACAGGCGTTGGCGCTTATTGAGGGGCGCATTTGCGTAGAGGCGGCCCTGGCGGCCCGGCAGCGGCGTGAGCGCCTGGTCGTTGTGCGCGAAGGGATCCACCCCAAGCGGGTGGCGGCGATTCTGCAGATGGCCGAGGAACAGGGCGTGCCGGTCAAATTCGCCCCGGCGGCAGAGATCGAGGCCATGGCCCACGGCAAGACACATGGCGGGGTCGTTGCCCTGGCGGCGCCCAAACCGCCCGTGCCCCTTGCGGAGCTAGTGGAGCGCTTAGCGCAGCAGGCACGGCCACCGGCACTGCTCCTCCTCGATGGCGTGGACGACAGCCAAAATCTGGGCTACACGATCCGTTCTGCAGAAGCCTTGGGCATCGATGCCGTCCTTTTGAAGAAGCACGTCTGGGACTTTGACGCCACGGCCGTGTCGCGCGCCTCGTCCGGGGCCTTTGAGCGCATGCCCCTGGCGATGATCGAACAAGTGGAGCGTCAGATTCCGCAGCTCAAGAAGCTTGGCCTGCGTCTGTGCGGGTGCGTGGCCAGCGCGCGGCGGGCCATCTACGCGGTGGATTTGACCGGGCCGCTGCTCATGGCCATCGGGGGCGAAAAGCGTGGCCTGTCAGCGGCGGTGCGTCGGCAGTGCGACGGCATGGTGCGCATCCCTATCGCGGGCAGCGTCGGTTCGTTGGCCCTCAGCCACGCCGCGGCGATTGTCATGGCCGAAGTCATGCGCCAGCGGCTGCAGAGGGAGTCGCCGGAGGCGGCTTAGCCGGTCCTCCAAGCAAAGCTCCTGCTGCGGAGCCGTATCCCTGCGGAGGATGAGGCGCCCCGCAGAGGAGGGTCACGCCTGGTCGAGGAGCGTCCGCTGCCAGCGCCTGGCCAAGGGGGGAAAGCGCAGGATCCTGCCACGTCCCAGTCGCGCCTTCAGCGCCAGGGTGATCTTAGCGAGGAACAGGCACTCAGTCCTTTGCTCCCCAGCTCAGGCCTAGCACGATGTTCCTGCCTGGGGCGTCCCACCAGGTGACCGTGGAGAGGTGGTCGCGGTAGCTGCGGTCGAAGAGGTTGGTGATGTTGATAGCCAGCTCCACAGGGGTCGCTCCGCCGTGCAGGCGCAGCCCAGCCCCTGCGTCGCCCAGGATGTAGCCCGGGGTGGCCAGTTCGTTGGCGGCGACGCGGCGCTGGTCGCCAACCAGCCGCATGGTGAGTCTTGCCCACCATCCGCCGGATGGCGGCCGGAGGTGCAGGCAAATGCGTCCGTTGAGCGGCGGAATCTGCGGCAGGGGCTGCCCGCATGCCTCATCGGTACCCCGCACGTAGGAGGCCTGTGCCTGTGCCCAAAGCGGTCCGAGTAACCTCGCCTCCAGCTCGAACTCGCCGCCTTGCAGGAGCGCGCGGCCCACGTTGGCGTACTTGAAGGTGTCCGGCGCGACGGTCACCCGGCTGAGCACGATGAGGTCATCTACCCTGTTGCGGAACACGTCGAGCTCGCCACGGCAGCGCTCCGTCCGCCACTTCACTCCGGCGTCGAGGTTCAGGCTGGTCTCCGGTTTGAGCTCCGGATTGCCCACCACAAATCCCAGTTGGCCCACACCTTTGAAAAAGCGTTCCTGGAGTGCGGGGCCTTTGAAGGCGCGGCCGAGGTTGGCAAAGAGCCGCACCTTGTCCGTGACCGCGATGCTCGCCCCAAGGTTGCCGCTGATATTTTGCTCGCGGCGCACAAGGTCTGCCTCAGCCAATGTGCCGGGCGTGCCGGTCGCGGTGCTTTGCAGGCGATCGACGCGCAGACCGGCGCTCACCATAGCCCACCGTGCGGGCGCGTGCTCGGCGCAGGTGAACAGCCCTAAGCCCCACCGCCGCGCAGGCGGCGTGGGTGGAATGTGGTCCACTGCCTCTTTCACCAGCACACCTTTGCCGTCATAGAGGCGGGAGGTGGCGGTGCGCTGTGTATTGTCATCCTCACCAAACAGGTCAAGGCCGGCGGTGAGAAAGTGACGGCCCCCCAGGAGCCCACTTGCCAGGAGCGTAGCCCCGAAGGAGTCGGCTGAGCGGTGCGCCTCCAGAGCCTGGTCCACACGCTGCGCCCCTCGCGGCACGTGCAGCAAAGCCTCGAAGTTGCGCCTTCCCCACTGGTAATGAGCGTTCAGCTGCACTCTCGGTGCGCCAGGCCGTGGCTGGCGCTCATAGGCGAGACTCAGCACCGTGCGCTGGTAGAGCCGAAATCGGGCGCGTTCCGCATAGGGGGAGGTGGGAACGCCCGCATCTGACGAGCGAACCGAGGAGACGGCCCACCGCACAAGATGCGCAGGCGACGGCTGGTAGGCAAAGTCGATGTCGGCGTCAATGCCCTGGTACTGGCTGTTGGGCAACCGTCCGCGGGGCGTGCGCACGTTTTGCGCCCGTCGCCCTCCCAGACGCACGCGGGCGTTGGCACGCGCTCCCCGCAGCAGGAGGGCAAATCCGGCGGCACGCTGTTCATCTGCAGAACTCCCCTGCACAAAGCCGCGCGTCGTGACTGTCGGCCGTCGTGCGGCGACAAAGGGAGGGGTGGTCAAGTAGTTCACCACCCCACCCACTGCGTCGGAGCCGTACTGCACCGAATGAGGCCCGCGGACGACTTCCACTCGCTCCACTTGCGCGATGTCCAAGAGGGGAGCGTGCTGGCCGTAGGAACGCAGCACGTCCAGCCGCTGGCCGTTGACCAGCGTGAGGACCTGCGCACCCTTCAGGCCGCGGATGACCGGCTGCTGGCTCCACGGCCCGGTGGAGGTAACGGCGAGCCCGGGGGCAAGGACGAGGGCCTCGCCCACGGTGGCGGGGAGAGCCTGCGCGATGGCTCGCCGCTCCAGCACGCTCACCGGCACGCTGGTGAACAAGGGGTCTTGTTCGTGGCGACTGGCGGTGACCACCACCGCGGGCAAGCGGTAAGCCACGGTATCGGGCCGCGCTTGCTGGGCATGACACCACGTCGGCTGCATGGCAGATGCCAGCGCCAAAGCCCAGGCAAGGGCTGCCTGCCGGAGTCGTTGCCCGGGGAATCGCGGCGCCCAGTTGGCCAAGGGGTTGATTAGCGACCTTTGCGTCCTCATGGCTGCTTCGCGTTCCTGCGCGACAAAGCTCAGGCAGTCGATTCTTTCTCCGCCCACACGCGCACCAGCTCCACCAGCACTGCCACTGCCTTTTCCATGTCTTGCACGGAGATCCACTCCTGCCTGGAGTGGAAGTTATGCCCGCCGGTGAAGATGTTCGGCGTGAGCAGGCCCTGGTAGCAGAGGCGCGCTCCGTCGGTGCCGCCACGGATGAGGCTCAGCTTTGGCTCCAGGCCGACGCGCCGCACCGCCTCGAGAGCGTACTCTACCACTTTGGGGTCCTCGTCCAGTTTGTACTTCATGTTGCGGTAGGACTCTTCGATATTGAAATCCAGCCGGGCCCGTGGGTGACGGGCCATCACCTCCTCAGCCAGCGCGCGCAGCATCTCTTCGTGCTTCTTGAGCCCTTCCGCCGTAAAGTCGCGGATCAGGAACTTGACTGTGGTCTGTTCCACACCTCCGCTGATGCTGTTGGGATGGACGTACCCCTCGCGGCTTTCGGTGGTTTCAGGCGACAGGCGGTCCTTGGGCAATTGCTGTATGATCTCGGCAGCAACCTTGATGGCGTTCACTAGCTTTCCCTTGGCGTACCCGGGATGCACATTGACCCCGTGCACGGTCATGACCACCGTGTCGGCGCAGAAAGTTTCGTTTTCGATCTCGCCCAGTGTCTCGCCGTCCACCGTGTACGCATAGTCTGCCCCGAAGGCTTGCACATCGAAGAACTTGGTGCCCTGGCCGACTTCTTCATCCGGCGTAATGGCCACTTTGATGGGCCCGTGTTCGACCTCGGGATGGTTGACCAGGTACTCGACGGCCGTGAAAATCTCGGCGATGCCTGCCTTGTCGTCTGCGCCGAGCAGGGTCGTGCCGTCCGAGGTGACGATGTCGTTGCCTATCTGGTGGGCGAGCGCCGGATTCTCCGCTGCACGGATCACCACCGGCGGTTCGCCCGGCAGCGTGATGTCACCGCCCTGGTTGTTGCGGTGGATGATGGGCTTCACTCCCGCGCCCGAGACATCCGGGGAGGTGTCCAGATGTGCGATGAACCCGATGGTAGGAATGCGGCGGGAGCTCGTGGCGGGCAGCTCGCCGAACACATAGCCGTGCTCGTCCATGTGCGCGGCAAGTCCCATGGCCTTTAGCTCCTCGACAAGCACTTTGCCAAGTTCCTTCTGCTTGTCGGTGCTGGGGAAGGACGTGGCCTCCTCTGCCGATTGCGTGTCATATGCCACATAGCGGAGGAATCGCTCTAAAACGGTCTGTGCCATGGCTGTCTCCTCATTCCTTTCTTGTGCCATCTGCGAAGGCCTCGCGGAAGGCTTGCGGAATTGCCACCGGTCTGCCGGCTATGTTCACAAAGGCCATCACTGTCTCTGCCTCGGCGCAGAGGCGACGGCGTGTTTCGTTGTAGATGACGTAGGAGAGCGTGAAGCGAGCGCGGCCCCAGCTGGTGATCGCCCCCTGGATGCGCAGCAGGTCATCGGCAAAGGCAGGGGTGCGGAAATCGATGCAGGCGCGCACCACCACTGGCCGCGCTTGCCACCGAGTAAAGTCGGCAAAACCCATGCCCCTGAGCGCCATGAACTCACCGCGGGCAAACTCCAAGTAGTGGAGGAAATTGGCGTTGTTGACATGGCCAAAGGAGTCCAATTCATAGCTCCGCACCTTGAGCCGGGCCACCAGGGGAGAGTGCACCGTAGCTACCCTTTCTGTCTGAACGTTTGTTGTCTATCCTTGCAAGACCTCACAGTAACCGTCGATCCAGTACTGCCACTCAAAAGGGCGGGCCAGACAAGCAAAGTCCTGGCGTCGCAGGTCTGTAACGTGCTCTGCCGCCCAGACAAGTCGCTCGACGAGCGTGCCGTCTTCGTACAAAAAGTCCGCAGGGTAGAGCTCGGGGTAGACAAGGCGGTTTGGGACTAGGGGCGCGCATCCGACCCGCACCGCCTCCAGCACTGCCACGCCGAAGAACTCCTGCAGGGCGGTGGATACCACAATGTCGCCGCTACTCAGAATGCGCAGGTATTCCTCTCGCGAGTCCGCGTAGCCCCAGTGGGCAATGTGATCCGCCAAGCGTTCCCTGGCCTGCGCAAAGATGGGCGCGCACTCCTTGAACTGCTGGCCGAGGACGCACAGGGAGAAGGCCACCCCTCGCCGTTGCAGCTCGTAGAGCGCGGCAAAAAACGCTTCTGGCGCCTTGTCGTGCTCCCACCGATGGTTCCAGATGACGCGCGCCGGGCCGTGCTTGGGCTGCGGCGGAGGAAAGTCGCTGGGATCCAAAGGCACCGGCAGAACGTGGCTCTTCTCTGCAATGCGCTGGACAATGCCCCTGGGGCGAAAGTCCGGGAATTTCTTTAGCAGTGCGGGTACCCCCTCCAGCAGCGTGTCGCGGTTGAACTTGCTGTTGAAGACGACCACGTCGGCGGCAAGGGCAGTGGTCAGATTGGTCAGCGCGAAGTGAAAGTCCCACTCCTTGTACAGGCGCGCCGGATAGACAAACTGGTTCTCGTGGAAGTAGACTACCTTGCGCGCATCCTTGAGCCAGGGCGGCCCCAGGGCCAAGAGGTCCGTGAGGCTGAGAAGGGAGGAGCAGAAGACCACCTCAGCCGGCTCCTCCGCGGCGAGGGCTTCAGTTAAGTGCAGGGCTGCTCCGCGCATGCGCCATTTCCACTTGCGGGCCGGCATGACGATGGTGCGAAACGAAAACGGCAACCACCGCTGCATGCCCTTCAGCAGCTGCAGGTGAGAGTCCCCGCCGTATGGCTCTATGATGAGCACGCTCCTCATTGCCCTGCGCCAGTTCTCCTTCAGCGGTGGCCGAGGGCTGTGTAGCCCACCCAGTGGCGAAGGTGATAGGGGGCGGTGGTCCCAATGCCGATGTCGGGCAACGGCAGGGTTCCCAGGCGGAAGCTCGTATCGTAGCGCAGGAGGTGGCCCTGGAGGGGCGAGAGGCCAAGCTCTGCCACCGTCTTGCGCACCGTCTCCAGGCCAAAGGGCACGGCGAACCGCCCACACCAGCGAATCTTGTACTGCCGGATGTCCTCCTCTCCCCAGACTTGGCGACAGAAGGACTCTAACTTGGGCGCGGCCAACGGGCCGGCCAAGGTCGACAATGCCAGCAAGCTGTCGATGGCCGTCTGGATGCGATGTCCGCACAGGTCCGCGCCGAAGGGGGCCATGTTCCTGCCGCCCCAGTCCTGGTCGCCGTAGTGGTCACCGTCGTTGGAGCAGATGAAGGCGATATCCGTCCCCATGGTCCACCTGTGCCGACGGATGGCAGAGGCCAGTGCCTTGGCCAACTGCGCAGAGAGTCGGTCGATGCGCTCCCAATTCATCGGCGGGACAAGGATGGAAACGATTTCGGCGTCGCGAATATAGTGCTGCATGAACGGGACGATCCCCTCCACGGAGTGTTCCACAGCTTGGAATTCATCGTGGATGACATAGGAATCCTTGGGAAGCTGCGCCAGGAGCTCCTGCCGGAGGGGTGAAACGGGCACTGGGCCATAGGGACCGCGCCAGGCGGTAAACGAGTCAAAGACGAGCTGGTCATGGAGGCCGTAGTCAGTTGCTTTGTGCGCCACGCCAAACAGGACTACTCGCCGGGCGCGCAGGTGCCGGAACACGTGCACATAGACCCTCCCGGCTAGCAGGTGGTCGTCATGGGGACAGACCGCAGCCACCCAGCGGCTGTCGTTATCCAGGCCGAGGCGAGCGGCGTTAGCGAGCAGCCTGTCGCGTTCCAACTCCTCTGCCGCCTGCACCGCCCGCGCGATCTGCGCGGCAGTAAAGCAGAATCCCACGGTATCCTTGAGCCCACGTACGTGGTCGACTGAGGGTGCAGGGCTCTCCGCATGGCGGCACGAGAGGCCCACACCGGTCAAGACCAGTAGCGAAAGAACAAAGGCAATCTCCGTGCGCATCTCTCCCTCCTTGCAGCTTACGAAATCGCCGGCAGCGTCTGCATGCCGTGGCGTCGTGCCTCGTGCAGCATGATGCGGTGAAGCTCCCTGGTCACTTCTTTTGGCAACCCTGGTTGTGGCGGCGATGACAGGAGGCGCTCCACGATGCGGTGCGCCCTCTCGCCGGCGGTCAAGTCGCCCTTTGCCTGGCGGCTCTGGTAGTTGTCGCGGTCGATGGCCTCGCTGGGCGTGTGCACCTCATGACAAAACCACTCCAGCGTGACAGGTGAGGTCAAAAAGTGGTCGCCCTCGTAAATGGCGCCGTACAGGTCCTCGGCAAGGCGAGGCGTGCGCACGCGCAGGCCGGCCACCAGGCGGAGGGCGGCGCCGCAGATGTCGTTGTCGATGACCAACTTCTCCAGACTCTGGCAGCTCTCGAAATCCAGCATCCCCGGCCCGGAGACGACGTTGATGCCGGCCAAGGCTGCCAGTAGGGCGCCCATGGCGGTCTCGAGGCCAGCCTGGGCGTCCACCGCTTTTGCGTCGCTCAGGGCCATATAGGCGTGGGTGGGCAGGCCAAGGCGCTTGCCCACCGCCGCGTAGGCTACATCGATCATCATCGTCTCGATGGCCCCCATGGGCGTGGTGCCGGTGCGCATGTCCATGGCGGAAGGTGATCCCCCATAGATGATGGGCGCACCTGGACATGCCACCTGGTGGATGACCACGCCGCTCAAGGTCTCGGCCGTATGCTGTACCAATGCGCCTAAGAGCGTCGCAGGGGCCGTGGCACCGGTGAGGGGCATCGACACCAGTTCAGCCGGGACGCCGGCACGCGCGCAGTCGATCAGGCATTGGCAGGTGAGCGTGCTCCATTTCAAGGGTGGGGAAGGGCAACAGTCGAAGATGGCCAGCGGCTTCTGGCGGAGCGCCTCCTCACTGCCGCGCACCGCCAGCAACATCTCCCGCATGACCCGAAAGCCGTCCACGGCAAAGGTGCCGGTGACCACCGGCTTGCTGCAGTACTGCAGGGCGATGAACAGCCGATACCGGTCGGCGATGGCCCCTGGCACATCGCCCGGAATGACCGCAGTGCTTTGGGCAGCAAAATGGGGCAGGGCTTCGGTCAGCCGCGCAAAGGCCACGAGGTCGGCGGTCACTGGTGTGCGCTCTCTCTGCGTCTCCCAGTCGAGGATGGTGAGCGCGGCCGAACCTGGGTCAAAGTGGACAAAGTCGCCTTGCAGCTGCATGGCTTCCCTGCCCTGGCAGTCGAACACCGGGATGGCGCCTGGTGCGGTGCGCAAGGTGGCTTCCACCAAGGTGCGCGGTATCGTCACCTGTTGCACATCTTGCTGGCCCTTGGCGCCGGCTTCCAGGAGGAGGTGGCGCCCCTCGTCGTGCTCCACCATTACCCCCACTCGCTCCAGGACGTCCATGGCTTCATCGATGACGCGGTCAATGAGCTGGTCGCTGATCAGGGAAATCCTTGGCCGTTGTTCCATCTGGTCTGTCCCTTCCTTTTCGTCTTCTGGTGCGGACACGCACATTAGCCGATCTCACACCATCGTCAAGCCAGTGGGATAAGTGCTGTGCATTGGTTAGCTACCTCTTGCCACTCCGTCGCCATAGCGACTGCGTATTCGGGAGAATGCGCCAATGCAACCCGGCGCTCCCCCTTTTCTTTCTCGAGCAGATGGCGACCCGCGCACGCACTGTTTGCCCCCTGGGCCGAGCCAGATGGTGCGGGTCTATCTTGCGTGAAGAGTGCCACCGTACACCTTGTGCGCCAGCTCCTCGCCCGGGAGCAAGTCTGCCGGTCGGCGGCGCAGTTCGGCCTCGCTGTCGTGCGGGCGTTGTGAGCGGGATCCGGTGAGCGGCAGCGAGCGGGCTGCAGCATTGAACTGTGCCAACATCGCCATCTTGCGCGGGGGACTCGCCTGCCGCAAGAGTTGGGTCTGCAAAGGCTCCATTTTGGGATGAGTGTCGGACAAGAATGTAGCCATTTCTTCTTCCCGGTAGACCTCCCCTGTGCCTGGCAGGCAACGTCGCCTCAGCGAGACTTTAAAAAAAAGATCACCCACAGCACAAAGCTCACCTGAAAGGTGCCGTAAGCCGCTGCGGCGTACCTATCAAGACGACAGGCCTCGTCGTAGTAGCGGTTCATGGCCGCAGGCGAGCCTGCTCGCAGGTAGCGCTCATAGCGATCGTCGGCGGTGCTCTTCAGGTGCATTGAGGCGCTACCGGCAAGCACCGTGGCCCCCAAGAAGAACCACGAAATGCGGGCGTCCCGCTTCTTGCGCGGGTCGACGTGCACCCGCGCGCTGATAAGGCGTCGAGACGTGTCGGCCGCTGGCCAGAGGAACCGCCCCGATGAGGGGTTGCGCCACGCGGTCAGAGGGGAGTGGAAGTGAGCCGACTGGAGCTGCTGGGCACGACTGAGTGCAGCAGCAGGGCCGTGTGGGGAGTGCCCCAGCTCATCTCCATGCTGGCAGAATGCCACGGCCCAGCTCGCGAGACTCAATGGCACCGCGCAGCACAGGGCTGCCCTGTGCACATTCCGCCGGAGGAGGCCTGCTTTCATGCTCCGCCCTTCGCCCGAAAGGCGAGAATGCGGTTGCCCTCTGCCGCCACGAAAAGTCTATCGCATGCTACCAGCGGTGCGGTGCGCACGCGGCCGCCGGTGTCATATTTCCACAGTTCTCGGCCGCTTTCCAGCTCCAGCGCGTAGACGTGCTGGTCCAGCGAGCCCACATACACCACCTTGCCTGCCACCAGCGGTGGCGTGCTGATGATGCTCTTGGCCTGGAAGCGCCAGCGCTCGCTGCCGTTGCGCAGGGACAGGCAGTACAGAGAGTGGTCATTGCTGCCGAAAATGACCACCGAGTCGGCCACTGCTGCCCCGTGGCGGATTCTTCCCCCCGTGGGGAAGACCCAGCGGACGATTCCCGAATCCAGCGACAGGGCGTAGAAGCTGCGGTCGGTCGAACCCACGTAGACCGTGCCATGCCCGATGGCCGGCGCGGCGAGGATTGCCCCTCCGGTGCGATATTGCCAGATGAGCGTGCCCTTGTGCACGTCCACGGCGCGCACGCGGCCGTCGTCACTGCCGAACACCACCTTATCCCCGGCGCACGCCGGCGTAGAGCGCAGGTTGTCCTCGGTGTTCAGGGACCAGAGCACCTTGCCACTGCGCAGCTCGTAGGCGATGAGCCGCTTTTCCTCGGCAGCCACGATCAGGCGGCCGTCGACGATGAGCGGTTCAGTCTCGATGCTCCCCGCAGCCGCAGACCAAAGCATGTGACCGTCGCTCAGGTCGTGCAGGCTGAGGCTTGGGTTCCCATGGCGTCGGGCAACAACCAGAAGATCTTCCTGCAGCGCACAGGTGATCTCGAAGCCGGGGCGGAATTTTTTCTGGACAACCTTCTTGCCGGAGACCGCATCCACGACCAGCAAGTGGCCGTCCTTCGTGGGGCAGAAGATGTTCCCCCCGTTTGCCAGGAGCGTCGGTCCGATGCCGGCGGTGGCCTTACGCTGCCAGACAAGTTCCAACGGCGGGACCAGCTCTGCAGCGATTTCATTGGTCCGCGCCGATGCCCCGCCGCACTGCGGCCACAGATGGGTCGTTCCCTTGTCGGCGAGCTGAGGCAGCAGGAGCCGGGCGCACCCAGCGAAAGCCACCACGGTGCTCGCGACCAGACACGCGAGCCCCAGGACACGTCGCTGCTCAGAAATCCCAGCCGAAGAAGAACTGTGTGAACCAGTGCTTGTCAATGTTGATGTCCTTGAGGTGGTGAAACCGCGATGGTTCCGGCACGGTGAATTTGCGCCCCCCATCCAAACGGAGCACAAGCACGCCGCCGATGCGCCAGCGCACGCCAAAGCCCACGCTGCCCAGGAGCTCGTCAAAGTGCTGGTCCCAGCCGTTGCCAAGGTCGACAAAGAGGGCTCCCCGGATGGCGTTCAATGCCAAGCCGCCAATGGGGAACTTGATGAAGAAGCGGTCGATGAACGGAAAGCGGAGCTCGTTACTGACCAGGGCCAGCTTTGTTCCCCAGATGCGCCACAGGGGATAGCCGCGCAGGTCCCAACTGCCGCCCATGAAGAACGGCGTGGCCTCCTTGCCCTTGTTCATCATCGTCATCAGACGGAGGGCATGGGTGACGCTCCGGCTGATGCGGAAGTAGTGCCGGTAATCGACGATGAGCGTCACGAAATTCACGTGCGAGTGCTGCACGTCGAGGGTGTTGCCGAGGGTGATATTGTACCGTTCGCCATCCACCGGGCCGGTGGGCCCCCAAAGCGAATTGTCTTTCACGAAGGAGACGATGTTGGAGACCAACACTGCCTTGCGCCGCCGGTTGAAGACGTACCAGTCCTTGTCTGAATAGCGCACGTTGAGGCTGGCCTCGAAGCGGTTGAACACCGAAAAGGGGTAGCTGACGGCGGCAAATCCTCCGGCGCGCCGCTCCCAGAAGTAAAAGTCGTACAGCGAATAGTAGCGGCCGGCAAAGTGATAGAGCCCCACGGCAAAGTTGGTACGATGCGTCAGGTCCAGACGGGTGACCGCAACGTTGAAGCTCTCCAAAAACTCATCACGCGTGCGGGCGTTATTGGAGAGGAGAAAGTAGTACTGGGCGTTGCCCAGCATGTCGGTGATGGCCAACTGCGCGCCCCCGGAAGTGCCATAGATGGGATCCTGCGTGACGGCACTCTGTGCCACGTCAAGGTCGAACTTGGGACGATACTTGACCGTCTTGCTGAAGACATCGCCGCTCACCTCCTGGCTGAGCCGCTCCGTGCTCTGCTGGGGGAGCGTGTCTGCAGAGGCGACCTTCGAGCTATCGAACTTCTTCACCACCTCGTCCAGAAGGCGCAGACGGAAAGAAAAGTTCTCAAAGGCGGAAAAGAGGATCTGGTCATTGTCCGTCCAATCGGGGTCGAAGGCGCCGGTGGTGAAAAAGGTGAGTTGCCGCAGCTCGTCCAGCTCGTCGGTGGCAGCTGGGTAGTGTTTCGTGTCGGAAGGGGATTCTACCCTGCTCCCCGAGCGCGAGGCAAACGGACCCCTGGCGGTATTGCGCACCATCCAGATGTTGTAGGCACCATCGCGGTCTGAGGTAAAGGTTAAGTAGCGGCCGTCCGGCGACCAGGCAGGCGAGAGGTCGTTGTGCGGCGCACAGGTTGCCGGCTCCACAACCCCGGTGCCCAGGTTGAGCATGAAGAGGTTGTAGTAGCCGTCGGCACCGTAGGGTGGCCGATCGCTCCGAAAGGCGATGACCGTCCCGTCTGGAGACCAGGCAGGATCGCGGTCGTCAAAGAGATCGTTGGTGAGCTGTTCGGCTGTCTCGCGTTGCAGGTCTACCAGGTACAAGTCACTTTGCCCGCCAAAGCTGAGTCCGGTGACCACTAACCTTTGGCCGTCCGGCGCCCACGACGGCGAGTACAGGGAGACGAGCGAATCGAAACGGACCTGTTTCACCATGCTGCGGTGCTCGATGGCGAAGACATTCAGCACATCGCTGGCGCCGCTTCGGCTCACAAAGGCCAGCAGACCGGTAGGGGTCACGTCGATCTTGCTCTGCAGCACATGGAAGCTCTCGAACTCCGAGGTCCGTTCCCCTTTGATCAGCACCTCCGCCTTTGGCTGCCCGCTTCCGCCGTCTATCCTCTGCAAGTAGATGTTCGAGTAGCCCATGCGATTGGAGACAAAGACCACGTAGCCGCCATCTGCGCGGCGGTAAAAGACCGGTTTGGTGTCGATGCCTTCGCGCGTCACCACCGTACTGCTCATCTCCGGAGAGTCGCGGCGCTCCAACAGGGGGTAGGTGCTCTTCTTCAGCGCGTAGAGCCACTGTTTGTCGAACTGCTCTATGTCCACCCCCAGGGTGATCTTCATCACGTCGGCGAAGCGCTCCTGCTTCCAGCTATTCTCGATGAGGCGCAGGATCTTCTCCTCACCGAACGTCTCGCCGATGTACTTGAGAATCGCCTGTCCTTCCTTGTACATGAGGAAGGAGCCGTAGATCTGGTACATCTGGTTGAGCGGGACGATGTAGCCGTTGAGCACGCCATCCCGGATGAACATCTCTGCCTGCGAGTCCCAGCCGGTGGACCAGTACTCAGCCAGCCCCTCGACGAACCAGAGGGGCAGGCCCGTCGGCGCCAGCCTGCCGCGCTCTTTGAACACGGTGGTCAGCTTGCTGTAGGTGAACACGTGCACTAGCTCATGGCGGATCACGTGCTTGAACTCGGATAGGGAGCCATTGGCGGGCACCACCACCCGTCCTTTGAGGAATTCGAAAAAGCCGCCTACGCCCTCAGGGACCAGATAGGGGGTGGTGTTGGTCTGCTGAAAGTGGGCGTGGCTGGCGTAGAAAATGAGGGGGATACGCCGGTTGATATTGTGGTCGAAGCGGTCTTCCAAAACCCGGTAGGTTTCCTCCGCATAGGCTGCACCGATCTCCGCAATCTTGCGCATCTCCGGGTAAAAGTAGATGTCAAAGTGCTCGGTCTGGAGGACATGCCAGCGGAAGTTGTCGTACTGCACCTTGTTGCGGCCGAAGTAGTACTGGCCATGGCCGGCGCTGACCGCCAAGAGGAGTGCTACCCCGGTCAGTGCGAAAGAGGCGATCTTTCTATTGACTGGCCACATGCGGCTACCTGTTGGCTTGCGAGGCCTGAATTTCCCGAGCCCGCGGGTGAATTTACAAAAAAAGCGCTTTGCCGTCAACTAGAAAAGCTGCTCCTCCGTGAAGAGTCCGGCCCGCCAGGACGTGCGGCCTCACTTGACCCGCAGCGGAAAGTAGAGGCTAAAGTCGGTGCCGGTGTGGCGACCGCTTGCCACCTCGATCCAGCCGCCGTGTGCTTCGATGAGCCTCTTGGTGACTGCCAGGCCCAGGCCGCTTCCTGATGGCTTGGTGGTGTAGAAGGGCTCGAAGATTAGCTGCGGGTCGCCCTCTATGCCGCAGCCATTGTCGTGCACCGAGATGCGCACGGCTGCTCCCCGCCGGCTGTCGACCGTGGTTGCCGTCACGGTGACGCAGCCGCCGCTGTGAGTCGCCTGCAGGCTGTTGAGTAACAGGTTGAGGAGCATCTGCTGCAGGGCGTCCTGATCGAACGGAAAGGCAGGCAAGTTCTCGTCGCTTTGGGCCAGCAAGGAGATGCCCTCCTTCTCAAACTCCGGCCGCAACCGCGCAATGGTTCGACCGATGACCTCTTGGGCGCGCTGCTGCTCCATTGCAAGCCTTGGTCCCCTGGAGAGAACTAAGAAGTTGTCCACCAGACGGTTGAGTCGCGACACTTCTTGCGGGATAAAGTCGAACAACTCATCGCTATGGCCTGGTGGACAGTATCGCTGGCGAAGTACATCCGCCGTGGTCTTGATGATGCCCAGTGGGTTGCGGATCTCGTGAGCGACGGTGGCAGCCATGTGTCCGATGGTGGCCAGGCGTTCGGCTTGGCGCAGGGAAGCCTCTGTTCGCAGCAAGAGGGTGAGCGACCAGAGCAGGAAGAGCGTCAGGAGGAGCAGGAGGGCGCCACTTGCCAGCAGGCCGACCAGGCGCGCGCGATCATAAAGGCTGAGCAGCTCGAAAAAGTCGGCGCTTGCCTCGGCTGAGAGCACGGCGACAACTGCACCCCCCAGGTCGTGCAAGGGCGCATAGGCTACCTTGAAGCGGTTGCTGCCCAGCGAGCGCAACGGCCCGGCGATTGCCTCGCCTTCCCACGCCCGGGCCACCCATTGGCTGTCGGCGCGCAGGTAATGCAGAGGCTCGCCGGTGCCCACATAGGGCTGCGAGCTGGCCACGATGCGGTAGTCGGCGTCGATGATGTGCACGGCCTGTAGCTGGGCGTCGCGACGCAAGCGCAGCAGTTCAAGCGCCAGCAGCGTGCGATCTTCGCCGCTGAGGTAGTCGATGCGCTGTCGTTCCAAGGAGCGGCTGGCCAGACGCGCCACCGTCTCCAACCGCCTGCCCAGCTCGCTGTCCAGGTAGCTGGTCATCCGCTTGACGAAGAGCCAACTGGCGGCGTTGAGGGCGATGAGCACCAGCAGCGAAGCACCCACCACCGCGGCAACGAACATGCGGCGCCGACGGACGGTTGACTGCTGCACTCCACCGAACTCGCTCAGGGACGAAGTGGGCGTGGGGTCTTCTCGCCGAACAGGGCGAGCCATTCGGCCATTTCCTCCTCAGTTAGCTCGCGGCCGAATTTCTGATCGGCAAAGTCCTCGCCGCGCGGCCGATTGTCCATCCTTTTGAAGAACTGCGCAGGCGAGAGGACTGTGGCGCCGCGCTCTCGCGCCACCCCGACCAGGTGTCGATCGCCACTCACCAAAGTCACGCTCCGTGGGTGAGCCTCACTCAAGAGCAGATGTTCGATAAGCGAATCAGCGGTTTGCGGCGGACGGGAGAAGAGCACTCGCACCCCCGGCGGGGCCGCGCGCTCCTCTACCGGGTGCACCTCCGCACCGTCGAACACGACCACCAGCTCGAGGTGGCGTTTGCTCACATAGGCGCAAAGCCGCTGCAGCAGGGCAACGCGCGCGCTGCCAAGGTCTTGATTGAGTCGCGCCGCAAGAGCAGGCACCGCGTGGATCACGTTGTAGCCGTCAACGATGACCTTCTGCCTGGTCATCAGTGCTCCCTCCCCCCATGTCTTGCCCAGAGTGATGCGCCTGGCGCAGGCGGTGCTCCCGCGTGTGGGACTCGTCGATGATGTGCACCACCCGCCAGCCCTGGCGCACGAGCTCTTCTGCTATGAAGCGGCGGTGGCAGCGGAAAAAGAGCGCTTCCGAACACATCACTGCGGTGCGCAGCTCGCCGGCCAAGCTCTTCAGTTCTGCCAGCGCCGCGGCAAAGTCGGGGGTCTGCATATACCCCTGGTAGCCGCCGCTGCGAAAACCCCCCAAGCCCTGGCCAAGCCATCGGTAGTCGATCCCCGCTGCAGGAAGCGTCGCGGCAAGGGCGTCGCGGCTGAAATGGGGGAAGGCCCGCGAGGTCGGAAAGCGCCGCACATCCACCACGCGCCGGATCCCATGGGCTCGCAGCCGCGCCACAAACTCCGCCAGGCTCAAGGAGGAGTGGCCGACCGTGTAGACGGTGGGTCTGCGGGCTGCACCTTGCTGCAGCGCGTGCGCCACAGCCGCCAGCACTTCATCCACCTGGATGGCGGCCATGCAGCGGAGCTCCTCGCAAAAGTCGCGCTGACAGCGGCTGCAGTCGAGCTCTTGGTGCACCGCATAGTGGCCCGCTGCAGGTGAGTAAGGAAACCAGATCTCCGGTTCGCCAGGGCCAAAAATGCCGATGGTCGGCGTGCCCAGAGCCGGCCCCAAGTGCAGGATGCCGCAGTCGTTGGCCACGAGTACCTGGCAACGCTTCACTACGGCCATCACCCGGCGGATGGGGAGCACTTCCAGTACCACGGCCTCAGGCGCCACCTGCGCCACGCGCGCGACAAGTTCCTCCTCGCCCGGACCGGTGGTGAGCAGCACCCGCGTGCCCAGTTCTGTGCCCATCCGCCTGGCCAGTTCTCCAAATCGCTCGGCAAACCAGCGCTTGGCCGGCCACGAAGCGCCGGCGTGCACCACTGCCAGGCGCTCGTGCGCACCCACCCCTTTTTCGTGCAGGTAGTTCACGGCCCAGGCATCTTCATCGGGCGAGGTGGCCAAGTGCGTCTCCAAGCCAGCCGGCGCTACGCCGAGAGGTCTGAGTGTTTCCAGATGGAACTCTATCGCACTCTTCGGCCGCGCATCGCGTCGCACGACAGTGGTGTACAGCAGCCGACGCCCCCGATAGTCAAAACCCACCCGCTGGCGCGCACCGGTGAGCCAGAGCAACAGGGCGGAGCGAGCGTTGCCGAACAGGTCAATGGTCAGGTCAAAATGCGCCCGGCGCAGCTGCCGCAGCGTGGACAGTTGCGCACTGCGGCTTTGACGGTGTAAGGGCAGCAGGGTGTCCACATCCGGGTGGTTGACGAGCACCTCGATGTACGGGCTCTCCGCTAGATAGGCGATCCCCGCCTGCGGAAACGCCCGACGAAGCGCGCGCAGCAGCGGGGTGGTGAGCACCACATCGCCAAGGAAACGGAGCCGGCTGACCAGGATGCTCCGATGCTCTTTTGGCGATGTCACCGGACTCATTTGGTTTTCATCTCGAAAACCCCGTCCCAGTCCGCGGCCGGGGGACTTTGCAGGAAAAGCGTGCAACGCTCGCAGTAGACACGGGAAGGCCCATCGTCCGGCCGAAGTTCCAAGGCTGCCCGAAACGTTCGCAGCGCCTCTTGCCACTGGCGCGCGCGATAGGCTGCAAGTCCTTTGGCAAACACCTCCAGAGCGCGCAACTGCCGCTCCTCAAGTTCAGCGGCGTGCTCGGCCAAAAGCTCGTACACGCGCACGGGCAGGGTCTTGCCTTTGACGCGCAGCAGATCTAACTCGCGCGTCACGAACCTGCCGTTGAGCATCTGGTGCGTGAACTCGCTGATCATGATGTTGGTGCCGTAGCTCCTGTTGGCCCCTTCTAAACGCGAGGCCAAGTTCACGCTATCGCCGATCACCGTGTAGTCGAAGCGTTGTTCGCCGCCGATGTTGCCGGCAATCATCGGTCCGGAGTTGATGCCGATGCGGGCATGGAAGTGGGGTTTGTCCTCCGCCTGCCACTTCTGGCGCAAGTCGACCAGCTTGCGCTGCATTGCCAGGGCGGCGCGGCAGGCGTTCACGGCGTGCTCCTCCGATGGCACGGGCACGCCAAAGACCGCCATGATGGCGTCGCCCTCGTACTTGTCCAGGAAACCGTGGTGCGCGAACACGATGGCGGTCATTGCCGATAGGTACTCATTTAGCTGCGTGACCAGTTCCTCGGGAGTGAGCGCCTCGGAGACCGAGGTAAAGTCCTTGATGTCAGAGAAAAAAGCCGTGGCGACGCGGTGCTCGCCGCCGAGCTTGAGCATCTCCGGGTTCTTGATGAGCTCATCCACCACCGAGGCGGACAGGTAGTACTGAAACATCCCTTTGATTCTGCGCTTGCTCCGCTCCTCTTCGACGTAGCGGTAGATGAACACGCCGAGAAAACCGAACAGGAGGGTGGCCAGCGGCCTGACCACCTCCAGCCACAAGGCGGAATGGGCAAAGAGCTGGAAGGCAAGCACCAGATAGGCAACGCCGATGAACAGGGCCAACGGGCCACTCAACCACGGACGCAGGAGCATGGCCGCAACGGCCACCAGCACGGCCAGGCCCAGGGCCAGGGGGTAGATGAGCACCTTGCTGGGCCGGAAGATGTACTGCTGGGTGAGGATGTTGTGGATGATGGTCGCATGGATTTCCACTCCAGGAAACGCCCCTTGGAACGGCACCGGACGAATGTCTGCGAGCCCGGCGGCCGAAGTGCCAACCATGACAATGCGGCCTTCAAACAACTCTGCCGGCACCCGCTGCATCAATACGTCATAGTACGAAACGTACCTAAAAGTGCCCATGGTCCCCAGGTAGTTGATGAGCATCCGCCCGTGCTTGTCGATGGGGATGACCAGCCGCTTCCCTGGCAAACCAGGAGGCATCAGGACAATCCTCTTGCCTGGTACCATCTTGATGTCCTCGGCGGAGAGATTGAGCAGCCCTCTGACAACCGCCAAGGAGAGCGCCGGGTACTGCCTGCCGGCAAAGTTGATGAACATGGGCATGCGGCGAATCACGCTGTCGTCGTCGGGCGAAAAGTTCGCAAAGCCGATGCCGGCAGCAGCATTGTACAGCCGCACGATCTTGCCATCCATGCGCTCAGCGGAGGGAAAGCGCGCGGTCGCTTGGCGAGCGAAAGAGAACGAGTACCGCTCGCTCTGGAAACCCTCAGGTGGGGTGGTCATGGCATAGAGGAAGATGTCCGGGGAGGCAGCGGAGAAGGCCATGGCATGGTAGACGATGTCCGAGCGAAAGGTGGCGGCCGCCAGCGAGTCGTCCACGCTGGGGTCGCGGCTCGGCTCCACGAACAGCACGTCAAAGGCGATGGCCAAGGCATGGCCTGAGGTGAGACAGTCGATGAGCTGCGCATGGTAGGTGCGCGGCCATTGACTGAACGGTCCCAGCTTGTCCAAACTGCGGTCGTCGATGTCGACAATGATGATGTCGTCCAAAGGAGCGCCGTCCCGCTGTTGCGCCAACCTGTCCAGCCGTTGCCCGTAGCGCCAGTCCAAGGTCTTGGCCTCAAAGCTGTCGACGATGCCGGCCAGTTGCAGCTCAGTCACCAGTCCCACTGCCCCCGCCGCGATGAGGGCAAGAAGGCTGGCGATCGCTACCTTAGGGAGTGCGCCTTTCGTTTGCCATTTCCCAAAAGACATGGTGCCTCGCAGTTTGGAGACGATTACGGCTCAAGCACGCTGAGAGCGGCCCCGCACCAGGCAAAATGCCAGGTCAGAGGTGCTCGCCAGTGTCTTCCGGCAACTCGTGCCCCGAGCGGCAAGGCCGCTGCTCCAGCACCGTCTTCGCGCAACCGCCGGGTGGCGTAGCGATGCGACCAGCCTACGCCGGCGCATCAATATGGCCCTCAAAGACAGGGTCCACTTCTCCAGAAAGCGTGATATGGCGGAAATCCCGGTCAAGAGTCACCTGGAGCAGGCCTCCGGGAGCCAGTACTTCAACGGGGGACTGGCAGCCGCGCCGCAGATGCGCGATGATGGCGGAGGCCACTGCGCCCGTGCCGCACGCCAGCGTCTCGTCCTCGACGCCGCGCTCGTACGTGCGCATGCGCAGCTGGTGCTCGTCAACCACCTGCACGAAATCGACGTTGCTGCCGCGCGGCGCGAATGCGGGATGGTGCCGGTACTTGCGGCCAAGGCTCAAGACGTCGATGCCCTCCACGGCCTCCACGAAGAGCACGTAGTGCGGCACGCCTGTATCGATGAATCCTCCCTCCTGCAGGAAGGGCTCCTTGGCGACGCCCGGCTCAAGGCGTGGCGAAGAAGGTGGCACGAACTGGATGGTCGCCGTCTTCCCTTCGACCCATGCCGCGTAGATGCGGCCGCCAATCTCAAAGCGCATGGGCGAGCCGGCGATCCCTTCCTGGTGGGCAAAGAAGGCCACGGCCCGCGAGCCGTTGCCGCACATCTCCGCAATGCTGCCGTCGGCATTGATGTGCACGTAGCCAAAATCCGCCGCGCCGCTATCCTGCACCAAGATCACCCCGTCGGCGCCCACGCCAGTGCGGCGCTGGCAGAACCAGCTCAACCATGCGCGGTGACGGCGAAGGTCCAAGTATCCCTGCCGATTGTCGAACACGGCAAAATCGTTCCCGGTGGCTGACATCTTCACGAAGCGCAGGCGCATGATGCTTTACCCTCTTGGCCAGCAGGGGGAACTGGGTACCTGGCGGAGGTTGCCCGCCTGCGGCGCAAGCCTCACGACCACCGCCGACATGTCTTTGTATCCGCCCACTACCCAGCTGGGCGTCTGGATCGCCCTCACCAGCTTCTTTCCCGGATGACCTGGTGCGAGGTGCCGTCCACCAGCACCTCGGCGGGTTTCATCCGCTGGTTGTAGGTGCTTGCCAACACGTAGCCATAGGCGCCGGCAGTCATGATGGCCAAAAAGTCGCCACGTTGCACCGGCGGCATTAGCCGGTCCTTGGCAAAAAAGTCCCCGGATTCGCATACCGGGCCCACCACATCGGCCGGGCTGGCCTGGCCATCGCTGCGGTAGAGCTTCAGCACCTCGTGGTGCGCCCCATAGAGCGCCGGGCGGATCAGGTCGTTCATCGCCGCATCCACGACCACAAAGCGCTTGCCGCGACTTTCCTTGGTGAAGACCACCCGCGTCACCAAGATGCCGTGTGGGCCCACAATTGCCCGCCCTGGCTCGAGGAAGAGCTCGCAACCGGTCGCCTTGATGATGGGCACTACCTCCTTGGCCAGCTCCTCCGGATCGATGTACAGCGGGGCGCCTTGCTCGGCGAGCACCCGCGCATAGTCCACGCCAATTCCCCCGCCAATGTCGATGTGCTGCACATCGATGCCGAGGCGTTGCAGCTCACTGACGAAGTTGGCTAATGCCTCGGCGTTCCTACGGAAGGGGAGCGTCTTCTTGATCATCGAGCCCACGTGCGCGTGCACACCGACCAGTTCCAAGCTCGGCTGCCGCGCGGCCCAGAGGCAGCAGTCGCGCGCGTCGTCCAAAGGGATGCCAAACTTGTTGATCGTTCGGCCGGTGGTCAGGTAGGGATGCCCCTCGATATCCACGTCAGGGTTGATGCGAATGGCAATCGGCGCTCTCTTCCCCAGAGCGGTAGCCAGGGCCGCAGTCACCTCCAACTCCTGCCGCGATTCGATGTTCAGCGCCGCGATCCCTGCGTCGATAGCCTGCTTGATTTCCTCATTGGTCTTGCCGACGCCCGCAAAGACTGTCCTCTTTGCAGCAAAGCCGGCCTGCTCCGCAAGGCGGAGCTCCCCGCCGGAGACGACGTCTGCGCCTGCACCCGCTGCAGCCAACAGCCACAGCAGATGGGGATTGGCGTTGGCCTTCAGGGCATAACAGACCGCGTGGGCAATGTCCGCAAATGCCCGGTCAATGGCCTGGTAGGCGCTGAGCACGCCGTTCTTGCTGTACACGTACAGCGGCGTGCCGTAGGTTTCGGCAAGCGCGGCAACACTTACCCCTTCGCAGCAAAGCTGGTCATCGCGAAACGAAAACGGGATGGTCGGCTGCATTTCACCTCTCTAGTTGGGAAGTCCTTGGTGCACCCCAGCGCGGCAAGACAATGTCGTTCCCCACATTGGGCCAGCGGGAGCGCACTTGCACAGAGTCGGCAAGCACCACAAAGCGCTCTGCTGGCCTGAACGGCAAGGCCGAACCTAGCGAGTAGCGACCGTTGGCGTCCTCGTCACGGTAGGCCTCCAGGAGGTAGACTCCGGGCAGCAAGTCGGCGATTTCGTAGGGGCCGGGTTCGGGGAGCATCACCTCGTGGCTTGCGCCCTTGGGCCGTACCTGGCTGGCGCGGATGACCACCGGCCCGGTGGCAGTAGGATCTTCGTCCCGCACCGTGCCAGCAATCGACGAGAGCGTGTCGCAGTTCATCGTCCAGAAGGTGACGCGCACCGTGTCCAGGCGGAGTGGCAGCCCGGAAAGGTCGCGAGCCAGCGAGCCGAGCAGCGTCGCTCGGTGGCGGCAGCGTCCGGCCAGGGGACGCTGTGGCACAAACTCGCACTGCGCCGCGGAAGGCCACTGCAGGCGGCCCGGTATCAGCACGCCGGCGCTGTCCGTGAACGTCAATGCCGTGCGCACGGAGGCGGTGTCCATGGCCTCGCTGAAAGTGAAGGCCAAAGTGAGGGTGCATGGCACGACGCGGGCGCTGTCTTTGGGGACCGACTTTACCAGCGCAGGCCGCACGGTGTCGGCAAGCCCGCTGCCCGCAAACTCGATGGTGGCTTCGTGCAGGCAGAGGTCATTGGCATCGCACGCCCTGCGCACGGTGAGGCGGTAGGATGCGGGCCTTTGCAGGGAGGTTGCAAGGTGCACAAAGCTGGGCCGCTCCGTGTCCACATAGGCGGCCATTACCCGCAGCGAGTCGCCGCCGTCCTGCGATAGGATGAGATAGTTGTCGGGCACGGTGAGCGGCCAGCTCTGCATCGGTTCGCTGAAGCGCACGTGCACATGCCGCGCGTCCGAGGCAGTCGCTGACTCCAGGCGCGGGGGAGTGGTATCCCGCACCGCCAGGCGGAAGTCGCAGCCCCGGAACAAGGGGGCCTCGGCGCTCAGCTCGACGTCGCCGGCAGGAACGCCCAAGGCATCGTACTCGGCGTCATAGCGCTGGTTGCCATCGCGGTCCAGCACCGCGAACAGCCGGTAGGCACCAGGTGCCATGGAGCGTAGCAGGTATTCGCCGGTGGCCCCGCACTGCGTCACATAGTCCGGGACGGTCCTGGACGGGTCCGGGCAGGCCTCCGCGGACAAGTCGAAGGCCCAGATGGCCGTGCCGGCCAGTTGGCCGGTGCCAAACACTCGACCGCTCACGGCGCAACTGTCCAGTGTGCGACCCGTGGAAAAGGCCAAGGAGAAGGCCTGGCTGACTCGGTTGTTGCGGAGGTCGCGGGCGTCGGTGCCCACCGTCACCACATAGGTGCGACCGAGGCGCAGAGCCTCGGAGAAGGAGATGAAAAGGGTGCGGCCGCGCCAGCGCAGCGAGGTGGTGCCCGCCGGTTTAGGTACAACAAACAGCGCCTGCTCCACCGACTGGCGCTGCATCTTTTCGCTGAAGGTGAGGGAGACCCGCACCGAGGGAGGAACTTGCACGGCGTTGCCCGCCGGCCAAGTGGCGACCACCTCCGGGGGGGTCTTGTCCTCGGGTCCGCCCGGCGGAAAACCCTGCCGCGCGCACCCGCCCACAACGAGCAGGGCCACGAGGCAGAGACCACGCAGGCGGCGATTGCGCATACGGTTCGACATCGTGTGCTAAAATAGCCAAATGGAGCGAGAAATTCAACCCTTTTCTTCTCTCCCCAGAGCCGGCAGCGCTCCCCACTTCGGTGGGCAGAAGCGCAAGAAAACCGGTTGCTTTTCGGCGCGGATTTACTATCATTGCAGGAGCACATCGCCAGGCACACGGGTGAGGTCATATGCGATGGTGGCTGCAGCTGCTGGATTGGTTGGCGCCGGCCGCGGAGGGGGTGGGAGGAGGTGCTCTCCCCGGCGCGGTCAGGGGGGTACAGGTTGCGCCCGGGGTGCACCGCCACCAGTTGCGTCCTTCTGCGCCTGAGGTGCTCAGCAACGCCGTTGAGGTGCAGCCGGGCGGCAGAGCTGGACTCACTTCCGCGAAGGCGGGCGGCCAGGTGGCGGCAGCACCACCATGGCCATCCACGGCACGGTGGCCAATCGGACGCCAGAGGACGGCAAAGAACGCCCAATTGCCAACGTAATTGTTGTGCGAAGAAGAGCCTCGGAGGGACCATGAAGCGGAAAGGAGTGACACGCAGGCAGTTCGTGGGTGAAGTGGCGGCCTTGAGCGCTGCAGGGGTGGCAGGCTCACGGGCGCTGGGGGGCAGAAAAGCGCGAGCGCAAGCCCCTGATCAGGCCGCCGCGGTTGCGCCCTGGCGACACGGTGGGGCTGGTCTGTCCGGCCAGCGCACCGTTCGGGCCCTTGGCCATCCGCGAGGGGAAAATGACCATGGAGAAGCTTGGGTTCAAAGTGAAGGTCGGCAGGAATGTGGGCAAGAAGTACGGCTACCTGGGCGGCACCGACCAGGAGCGCGCCACCGACGTGCAGGAGATGTTCGACGACCCGCAGGTGAAGGCCATCATCGCCCTGCGCGGTGGCTATGGCTGCCTGCGCATCCTCAACCACCTGGACTATGAGCACATCCGGACACATCCGAAGATTTTGCTGGGCTACAGCGATATCACCATCCTGCTCCTGGCCGTGCACCAGATGACCGGCCTGGTGACGTTCCACGGCCCTGTGGCGCTGTCGACCTTTTCCCCGTACACGGTGGACTTGCTGCAGCGCGTGCTCATGAAGAATGAGCCGCTCGGCGAAATCGGCGAGGCACCAGGAGCGCTTCCCATTGGGGTGAGCGGCCTATCCGGCCGCGCCAGTGGCCCTCTCATCGGCGGCAACTTGACGCTTGTCGCCGCCTCGCTCGGCACGCCCTACGAGGTGGACACCGACGGTCGCCTGCTTTTTCTCGAAGAGGTGGGAGAGGAGCCGTACGCCATCGACCGACACCTGACGCATCTTCTGCTTGCGGGTAAATTGGAGGGTGTTGTGGGAATTGCCATTGACCGGATGCAGCGCTGCGGCCCGCGCGACTATCAGCCTGCCTTCGCCACGACGCTGAGTGTGGAGGAGGTGGTAAGCGACCGGCTGGGGCACCTTGGCAAGCCGGTGGGGTTTGGTCTGTCCCTTGGGCACGCGGCCGACAAGCCGACGTTGCCCATCGGCGTCATGGCCACGCTGGACGCTAGGACAGGGCGGCTTTCCCTCGACGAACCGGCGGTGAGCTGACCAGCCCGTAGGCGGAGATGGGCGAAGGGCACCGCCCCGGCAGTTTCGGGCAACTCGCCAAAATGGAATATGGGGTGCAATGCCTTCATGCATTGCCGGGTGGGGACGACCCCGCCCCAACGCGGCCTTGCGGCCGCGCTGCATCGCATGAAGGCGGCGCACTCCGGACCCCGCCCTGGGGCAAGCCGTGCTGCTCTACGCGGTCTAACGGCTGTGCGGCATCGCACAAAGGCGGACTCCAGACCCCGCCGTGCCCAGGGAAAGACCTGCCACAAGGACCCGCCGCGACAAGAATAGCCATTGATACTCCCCCTGGATTTTCGTATATTTGCGCCATTCAAATCCACAGAGGGAGGTTATTCGATGGATAGAACACAGCTCCTGCAGCGCGTTGAGGAGGAGGAGGTAAAGTTCATCAGCCTGCAGTTTACTGACCTTCTCGGCGTAGTCAAGGAAGTCATCATCCCGGCGCGGCAGCTCAAAGAGGCTACCGAGTTCGGCGTGTGGTTTGATGGTTCGTCGGTGGAGGGTTTCGCCAGAATCCAGGAGAGCGACCTCTTCCTGCGGCCGGACCTTTCCACCTACTCCCTGGTGCCTTGGCTCCTGGAGAACGGCAGAACCGCTCGGCTGATCTGCGACATCTTCGGCCGGGACGGCAACCCGTACGAAGGAGACCCTCGCCACGTCCTGAAAAAGGCCCTGGCCGACGCCCAGGAGATGGGCTTCCAGTTCAATGTCGGCCCGGAGCTGGAGTTCTACCTCTTCCGCAGGGATAAGCAGGACGCACAGCGGCCCATCGACGAGGGGAGTTACTTTGACTTTTCCTCGCATGAGGGTTACTTCGTGATGCGCGAAATCCTCGGCGCGCTGCACAGCTTCGGCATCCCGGTGGAGGCCTCTCACCACGAGGTCGGGAGCGGGCAGTACGAGATAGACTTCCTCTACGGCAACGCCTTAGAGACGGCCGATCGCATCCTCACGTTAAAGTACACGGTGAAAAAGATCGCCCAGCGGTACAACCTGGACGCCACCTTCATGCCCAAGCCTCTGTTCGGCGCGCCAGGCAACGGCATGCACACGCACCAGAGCCTTTTTGACTTCAAGTCGGGCCTAAACGCCTTCTACCATGCGGACGACCCCTACAACCTGTCGCCGCTGGCCTATCACTTCATGGCGGGCATCATCAAGCACATCCGAGCGATGTGTGCGGTGCTGTGCCCGACGGTGAATTCCTACAAGCGCCTGGTGTCCGGTTACGAGGCGCCGGTCTACGTGACCTGGGCGCGGATCAATCGCTCGGCGCTGATTCGGGTGCCGAAATGGTTTCACGACCGCAAGCAGTCGGCGCGCATCGAGTTGCGCTGCCCTGACCCCAGTTGCAATCCCTATCTGGCCCTTGCCTTCATGCTCGAGGCCGGCCTGGATGGCATTCGCAACAAGTGGCAGCCCCCAGAGCCGGTGGAGGAGAATGTGTACCTCTTTGACGAAGAGGGCCTGAAGGCGAAGCAGATCGAGCTCCTGCCCAGTTCGCTGTACGAGGCGCTGCAGGAGTTGCAGAAAGACGAGCTCTCTCTGAAGGTTCTTGGGCAGCACCTCTTCGAGCGCTACTTGGATATCAAGTCCCGCGAATGGGAAGACTTCAGGGCGCAGGTGACCCCCTGGGAGGTGCAGAAGTACCTGCAGCTCTATTAGTCGCGCCGCTCCCACGCCGCTGCGGGCGCGAACCTGCAGCCTGGTGTGCAGCCAAACCTCCCGGGGACAGCCGGGCATAGCCCAGAGTCGAGGCAAGAGAACGTGGTCTTTTCGCTTCTGGCTGCACAAGCCAGGGGCAGGCATTCGCCCGCGATCGAGAGTTCGGTGCTCCTCAATGCCCCGTTTTTCGCACGGCCAACAGAAAATCCTTGTATTTGTCCGCCAAATTGCTTAGCATTGGACGGAAAGTGGCAGATGGACGACGGCTGAGAGGCTGAGCCGGGCCTCCTGCTTTTTTCTGCCGGTGGAGCCACCCGTTCCTGCAAGCCAATGGGAGGTTGACTATGTGCGCTTCGAAACGACTCTTGGCACTCCTGTTGACTATTCTTCTTGTCACTGCTGCCATCCCCTTAGGTGCCCAACAAGCGAAGACCCTTGCGGTGCTTTACTTCCAGAACAACAGCTTGGCGCAGAAGGACGAGGTGGCTGCGCTGAGCAAGGGCTTGGCCGACATGTTCATCACCGAGCTTGCCAAGGTACGTGCCTTGCAGGTGATTGAGCGCGCGCAGCTGCAGCAGCTCTTAGAAGAGATGAAGTTGCCCCAGGCCGGCCTCATCGACGAAAAGAGCGCGGTGCAGGTGGGTCGCCTGTTGGGAGCGAAGCACCTCTTGTTGGGCAGCTATGTGCACATGTTCGGCGGAAAGATGCGCATCGACGCCCGGATCGTGGAAGTGGAGACCGGCTTGACCATAAAGGCTGAAGAAGAGACCGGCAAGGTCGACAAGCTGTTCGACATGGTCAAGCGACTCACGGAGAAGATTGTCCGTGACCTGGATGTAGCGCTCACCAAGGAGGACCGCGCGCGGCTGGAGGAAAGTGGCGAGGCTTCCTTTGAAGCGGCTGTCCTGTACGCCAAGGGGCTGGAATTTGAGGACAGCGGCCAGCCTCTTGAGGCTTACAAGATGTACCGCAAAGCCCTTGCCGTGAGCCCTTCCTTCGCGCAAGCTAAGCAACGCCTGATGCAGATCCAAGTGCATCTCAAGTAGCGGGCCTGGCGCCCATTGGCACAGGAGGAAATCCTCGTGCGGAGAAGTCTTGTTCTGAGCTTTGCCTTGGGCCTGAGCCTGGTCCTCATGGGATGCGCTGCTTCCCACTACGGCCAGGCGAAGAGCGAGTTACGCCGCCAAAACTACGACGCTGCCCTCCTTCACTTAGCCATCGCCTTAGAGCAGCGACGCGCAGACCCACTTGTTCTCCGCGACACAGGGATTGCCCTCTATGGCAAGGAGGACTATGCCGCGGCGATCTCGGTGCTGAGGAGGGCGTTCCGGCTGGATTCCACCGACGCGCGCACGCTCTTTTACCTTGGCTCCGCGTACGAATTGACCGGCGACCTGGATGGGGCCATCGACATGTACCGGCGGTACACGCGCGTGGGCGGCATGAGCCAGATGAGGCGCGCCTTGGAAGGGCGACTGCAGGTGCTGCTGCGGCGGCGCTTGGCCGAGCAGGCGCGGCAGGCCTTGGCCAATGAGGCAGCCCTTGATACCGTGCGCATCCCGCACAATGCGGTGGCTGTGCTGAACTTCGCCCGGTTGGGCGGTCCCGAGGAGCTCGACCCGTTGGAGAAGGGCATAGCCGAGATGCTCATCACCGACCTGTCCAAGGCGAAGGCGCTGCGCGTCATCGAACGGGCCAGGATGCAGGCCTTGCTCGAGGAGATTGTCCTGGGCATGACTGGCCTGGTCGACGAAACCACTGCGCCGCGGCTGGGCCGCCTGCTGGGCGTGGCCAAAGTCGTGCAGGGCGGATTCTTGGGCCTCGAAGGGGAGCAGCTGCGCATCGAGGCAGCCCTGGTGGACACCAGGAGCCGCACCATCAGTGGCCCGCGCCGCATCAGCGGTTCTGTGCAGGACTTTTTCCGCATGGAGAAGGCGCTGGTCTTCCGCATCCTCGACCAAATCGGCGTGCCCTTGAGCCAGGAAGAGCGTGATGCGATCCTGCTCATCCCCACGGAGAACATGCTCGCCTTCTTGGCCTACTGCAAGGGCCTGGACTATGAAGATCGTGGCATGTGTGACGCTGCGCGGGAGGCCTACGCACAGGCAGCCGAACTTGACCCCAGGTTCAAGGCTGCCAACGCTGCGGTAGCCCAGGTGGAGGCGATGCAAGTGGGCAGCCAGGACATCCAGGAGCTGAAGAAGACCCTCGAGCCACCTCCGGCAGTGGCCGAGGCGCTCAAACCGTCGACTCTGGACCGGCTGCAGCAGACGCAGCAACAGCTCAGCGCCGGATTTGTGCCCGGTGTCGATGCGCGACAACCCCTGCAGGAGCAGAGCCAGTCGAGCTTTGGTTCTGGCGCCAGCATCGAAGTGGTGGTTCCTATTCCCAAGTGAACAGATACCGGTGGCGAGGTGCTGAAATGAAGCGTGACGCCCTTGTTTACATTCTGCTGCTCGGCGCGCTAATGCCTGGGGCTTCTCGGGCCCAAGCGCTGCTGAGCAGGCTGCAGAGCCGGGTATCCTTGGGAGCGGGAGTGACTGGCCAGTGGTGGACGGCTGGTACTAACAAGGTCAATCAGGTCGCTTTACCGGTGAGCTTCGTGTATCCGGTCAACGAGCGCATGCGGGTGGTGGTGGCGACGGCGCCAGCTTTTTCCAAGCTGACCACGGTCGCCGCTAACCAGTTGGGTGGGCTTTCCGACACGCGCATCAGCGGCCACTACTGGACGCCGAATGGCCGTTTCTTGTTCACCTTTGGCGCAAACTTTCCCACGGGCAGGCACTCGCTTACTGCAGAGGAGTTCAACGTTTCCAACGTGCTGGCGTTGCATGCCTTAGGCTTCCGCGTGCCCAACATGGGCCAGGGCCTCGATCTCCATGTGGGATTGGCCACTGCGGCGGAGCTCGGTGACTTTGTTTTGGGGGCAGGAGCCAGTTACTTAGCAAAAGGTGCCTTCCGCCCGTTCCACGGGATGGACTATGAGTACAAGCCTGGCGGCGAACTGACGCTGTCGGCGGGCATCGATCGCGCCCTGACCCTGTTCGGCAACGACGCCCGCCTGACCACCGACCTGGTGTACAGCATCTATGGCAAAGACAGGGGGGCAGGCCAGGTGGTGTTCAAGAGCGGCAACCGTCTGCTCATCCAGGGCGGCCTGCTCGCACGCCCGGGTTCCTTCGATCTGCTCCTCACGTTGCGCGAGCGGCTGAAGGGCCGCAACAAGACAGGGATTGGTGATCTGTTTGCCGAGGAGCGCAAGAACAGCAACGGGAACGAGTTCGAGTTCTCCTCGCAAATGCTCTTCGGCGCTGCGCAGGGCACGCGCCCGAAGGCACTGGTGGACCTGAAGGCGTACGGCGACAATGAGTATGGCACCGGCTCCGCACTCCTGGTTGGCCTGGGCGGCGGCGCTCTGCTGAGATTGGGGAGCAAAATCGACGGCGACCTGGGCATCCGCTACTACACCGGGAATCTCAAGAGCGGCCCGAAGAAAGCACATCTGACAGGCTTTGTGGTGGATGCCTTGTTCCGATACTTTTTGTGACCCCTTGGGGGAAAGAAAGAGGTTCTCCATGATGACGAGATTGACGATAGGCGCGTGCCTGCTTGCGGCGGGCAGCCTCATGCTCTCCTTGCAGTGCAGCAAGCAGCCGACCAGTGACGGAGGCGAGCCGAGCATCACGCTGCGCTTTGTCTTTGACCCGGCAGGCGCACCGCATATCGGCAAAGTCCCGGAGCGGCCCTCTGCGCCGGCACAACCTCTCGCCAAAAGGACTGGCCAGGAGAAGGTGGACATCGTCAGGGCGATGGTCCTGGACGTTTCTGCCTATGACAGTGCGTCGCAGCACTTCGAGTCGGAAGAGTACCACAAATATGTGCACGCGCGCGACAGCTGGCCAGGAGACCTGAAGTATTGGGCCGAATGGCGCAAGCTGCTTGGCGACTTTTTCCGAGTGGTCGCCGACCAGGCGTTGAGCATCGAGGGGGACTATGCCAAGGGGACCGTCACAGGGGTGGTTGGGCTGAACTACCTCTGCGTGGGCATGATCGAAGGCGACAGTATTCGCTACTGGGGCGAAGGCGAGGTCATGGTGCGGGAAGGAGAACCTGCCCGCGCCGCGGTGCAGGTCTGGGATGTGGGGCCGCAGCTCTATTGGCTAGAGGTGCGTCCGTACTTTGCTCCCCTGAAGAACGGCCTGAGCCAGCGCTTCCGCTGCACTGCGTACTACTCCGATGGTCGAGAGGTGGATGTGACCAAGCACGCAGTCTGGTCCGTGCAGCCAGGCATCGCCGGGAGCATTGACGACACCGGCCTCTTCCTGGCGGGGCTGCAGGCCACTGGCCAGGAAGCCGTGCTCGCGGTGTTCGAAGGCGACACTGCCATGGCGCAGGTTACGATTGCGCTGGCTACGCTGCTGGCGGCCGAGGACTTTGAAACGTACGCCGTGGGCGCCTACCCATCCGCTGGGGGGTGGGAAGTGCTGGCGCCGGGAGTAGGCGGCGGCGTGAGCAGAGCCTATGCCTTTAGTGGCGCGCAGAGCTTTCGCCAGGAATCATCCCCGGGCCACCCGAGGCGCGACCTCTTGCCGCTGCGGCGTGCAGACAGCCTCACCATCCAGGTGAGCGTGTTGCTGCAAGAGGGTGGCAGCGGGGCTGTCGTGGGCCTATTCAACCGTGGCGCTGCCGGAGGGGGCGCCTTTGTCGATTGGATAGAATTCGCTGAAGATGGCCACATTTACGCCGCCAGAAAAGACCAGCGCACGGAGCTGCAACCCTACGAGCCCCTGACCTGGTACACAGTGCGCGTGGAGCTGGTCTACCCGCATGGCAACGTCTTTGTGGACGGCGAACAGAAGGCCTCCATGTTCTACCTCTCTGGCGAGCAGTGGGACGCACTGGTCTTGGCGGCGCAGGACTTTGCCTCTGGCACGTCGGTGCAGTTCTACGACGACCTGAGGATGACCCGTCCCTGAGGCGGGGCCGTCGGAGAAGGTCGCGGCCTGAGCGCCGCCACTGTCAAAACGAGACGGTGGGCTGGATGAGCCAAACCCACTGTCCGGCCCCGTGTGGCTGGAACCGTCGTGCCTGGCGGTCGTAACTTCGCACCCACTCCCACAAGACCCCGCCGCCGAGTTGCGGGACCATCCGCTTGCCCCCCATGCGCAGTGGGAACTTTTTCCCGTATCTGAACAGGTGCCTGACAACAAACGGCATGGCCTGGTCTTGCTCGTCAAGAGGGAAGCGTACCTCGTAGGCGATTTGGCTGTTGGCTAGGAGGGAAAAGCCACGTGCCTGCCAGTGAACATCGTCGCGAAACAGGGCGAAGGCGACAGCGTCCGGGGCAAGGTGATTGCCGTGCAGTTTCACCCCGCCGCGAAAGTTCCATTCCAGCTTCTCCAGGCCGGGGCGGCTTGAGGTGCCTTTGAGGATCAGCTCCGCCTGCCACCAGCGGTCGTTCACACGGATGTTGTCGTGGATGTGCCAGTGGCCGGTGGAGAGCAACAGGCCGGCGAGCGCTGAACCGGCCTGGCGAACCCGCACAGAGCCCTCCGCATGCTCGTAGTAACCGAGGAACGCGATGTTGCCAACCAGCAGGGAAAGCGCGTACGGTTCCTCGCTGCCAGAGCCGAGGGAGCGCAAGACGTTGAAGCCTGCTACTTCGAGGCGGTCGAACTGCCGCGGATGGTAGGTCTCCGCGTAGCTGCTGAGGGTCGCCAGCGGGTAGAGGGTGGCCTGCACCACCAGGTACTTAGGGGAAAGGAGCCGCCTGCCCAAATAGGCGTAAATGCGCCCCTCATTTCCGGTAAGGAAGACTGGTGTGCCCTGCCTTCGCGCAAGATTCACAAAGGCGCTGGCGTATGCCTTGTAAGCGCCAAGCGAGATGGTGGCTCCGGTCTCAAAGCCAACGACTCTGCCAGTCGTGCTCCAACTCTGTGCGGTGCTCGTCCCTGGCAAAAGCCCCCAGAAAAGCAAGCCCGCCAGCGCAGTGGGGCAGGTCCTGGCCGGATGAGTGGAGTGCCTCAAGGTACTGAGCAGACGCGGGACTTTTTGGGCCTGCAAAGTTTGTCTTGGCATGAGTGACCTCGGAATGGGGGTACTGGCTTGCGCCTCCAGCGTCATGCGAGAGCAGCAGGTATGATCGGAGCAAAAGGCGAGTGCCACACGGCGTCATGGCGGCCAGATCAGGCCGGCGAAGGCACGCCTCTTCGCCACACGGGCGGTGCAGACCAGCCTGAGTCCATCCTCGTGCACGAGGTTGGCGCCGGAGGCTCTCCGCCGGCGCTTGCTGGGAAACCCTGGCCGATAGCTCCGTCCGTCATAGGCGATCACCGTCGCCGCTTGGGGGTGGCGACCGTCTGCCTTCCCACACTCCCCGCAGCTCCTTCCCTGCCAGCTCACTTTTCGGTTGACGAAAAGACGGAAATTTTGTATATAAGCCAGCGCGAAAATCTATGCGAATTTCGCCGGAACTCCAAAGGCTTTTTTCTCGTTCAATTCGGCGAATTGAGTTTTCAGTGGGCATAGTGGAGGTCAAAACAGAGGGATAGCCATGATCGAACTGCAGAACCTCACCAAGCGGTACGGCTTGACCACTGCCCTCGAGGATGTGACCTGCACGATCAAGAAGGGTGAGATCGTGGGTTTTGTGGGGCCGAACGGTGCCGGGAAGACCACGGCAATGAAGATTATCACTACCTACACGGCCCCCACCTCGGGGACGGCACGGGTGGGGGGCTACGACGTGCTGGAAAACCCCTACGATGTGCGCCGCATCATCGGGTACCTGCCGGAGACAGTGCCGCTGTACGCCGACATGTTGGTCTCCGAGTACCTCCGCTTCATTGGCGAGGCCAGGCACCTGAACGGCAAGCTGAACGAGCGCATGGCGTGGGTAATTGAGGCCTGCGGCCTGGAGTCGGTGCTCAAGCGCAAGATCGGCGTGCTGTCGAAAGGTTTTCGCCAGCGCACTTGCCTCGCCCAGGCGCTCATCCATGACCCAGATGTTCTGATTCTGGACGAGCCCACCTCGGGTCTTGACCCGCTGCAAATCATCGGCATCCGCAATCTGGTCAAGAAGTTGGCACACGACAAGACGATTATCCTCAGCACGCACATCTTGCCGGAGGTGGCCACAGTTGCGGATCGCGTGTTGGTAATCAACCAGGGCAGGCTGGTGGCCGACGGCAATTTCGAGGAGCTGCGCAACAAGCTGGCAACGCGCACGTCGTTGTCCTTGGCGGTGAAAGCGCCGCGCAAGGAGGTGGAGCAGCGCCTGAAGGGGCTGGACAATCTCCTGGACGTCACCTTCCGCGACGGTGGGGAGCGAGGCGTGACGCGCTGCACCCTCTCTTACGACGCGGGCAAGGACCTCATCGCGGATTTGAACCGCGTCATTCGTGAGGCCCAGTGGGACATTCTGGAGTTCCATCCGGAGAAGCTGTCGCTGGAGGACTCGTTCATCCTTCTCACCCAAGGCGGCGGCGCAGAGGAGCGCGCCGGGCAGCCTGGAAAGCAAGCTCAGGCGTAAGAAGGGAGGCGAGACATGAAAGACATCTGGATCATTTTCAAACGGGAGTTCGCCGCCTACTTCTATTCACCCATAGCTTACGTGTTCAGCATCATCTTCATCGTGCTCAACTGCGGCTTGTACATGTTTCACTTCTTCTTCTTCGGCAACGCCGACATGCGCGCGTTCTTCTCGGCGCTGCCGGTGACCTTGGCGCTGATCTTCATCCCGGCCATCTGCATGCGCCTGTGGTCTGAGGAGAAGAAGCTGGGCACCATCGAACTGCTGCTCACGCTGCCCATGAAGGCCGAGCACGTGGTGCTGGGCAAGTACTTGGCCGGCCTTGCCTTCTACCTGGTGGCGCTGGCTGGCACGCTGGCGATTCCCATCATGCTGCTGTTCCTGGGCAAGCCGGACTTTGGGCCCATCATCGGTGGCTACTTCGGCGCGGTGCTCTTGGGCGCCTTCTACTTGGCGGTCGGCATCTTCATCTCCGGCTTCTTTGCCGACCAGATCGTTTCGCTGATTATTACCAGCCTGGTGTGCGGGTTCTTTGCCCTCATTGGCTGGCAGTACGTGCCGATGGTCATCGACGGGTGGTTCCCTGGTCTCGGCGATTTCTTGTACAGCTACGTGGGCGTCACCCGGCACTTTAACGACATCGCTCGCGGCGTGATTGACGTCCGCAGCCTCGTTTACTTCCTCTCCTTGAGTGCTCTGTTCATCACGTTGAACATCAAGTACCTGGATGGGAGAAAGTATTAGCCATGAAGAACCTACGCAAGCTCTTCATTAGGACCTTCTTGATCGGCTCAGGGCTGCTCTTGGGCATCGCCCTGTTGGTCATCATGGTTTTCGACAATCTCAACCTCGGTCGCTTCGACCTGACTGCCGAGCAGGTCTACAAACTTTCGCCCTCGGTGGAGAAGATTTTGTCGCGGTTAGAAGCGCCCATCGAAATCACCTACTACGTCTCCTCGTCGGAGAAGATGCCGACCAAGTGGAAGAACTTGGAGCGGGACGTCATCGACAAGCTTGAGGAGCTGAAGTTGGCCTCCAAGGGGAGGGTCACCTACAAGGTGTTCGACCCCTCTGCTGAGGAGGAGCGCGAAGCATACGAGGAACGCCGCGCCAAAGAGAAGGAGGAGAAGGGCCAAGCCAGCAAACCCGCGCCGCGCAAACGCATTGCCGAGCGACTGGCGGAAAAGGGGGTGGGGCCATTTGGCGTGCAGAGCGCCGAGCGCGACGAATTTGCCGTCAAACGTATCTACTCGTCGCTTGTCCTATCCTACCTGGACCGCAAGGAAGATGTGATCGAGCAAGTGCGGCCGGAGATGTTCGGCAGCTTGGAATATGAGATCGTCTCCCGCATCTACAAGCTGACTGCCACCAAGCGGCCTAAGGTGGGGTTCTTCCCGGACCAGCCCGAGACTCCTCCGCAGTACCGCCAGTTCCAACAGTCGCCGCCTGATGCCTACAGCATGGCAGTCGAGCTGCTGCGCAACGCCGGCTATGACGTGGTTCGCACCAACATCACCAAGGATGACACCATCCCCGGCGACATCCAGACGATGGTGATGATGGTGGACGAACCGCTCACCGAACGGCAGCTCTACGAAATCGACCGGCTGGTGCACAAGGGCGTGCGGTTGGTGTTAGCGGGGCAGACGTACAACTACCAGATCTACCCCGCCCGCGGCGGCGCATCTGGGGGATTCGATGTGCAGGCCATGCCTACCCGCATCAACATCAACAGCCTAACGAAGAACTATGGCTTTGAGATCGACACCAAGATCTTCATGGACCGCAGCGCCGCCTTCGTCCAGGTGCCTACCTACCGCACCCGACGCATGGGTATCTTCCAGATCCAGGAGCAGAGCTACGAGCCGGTGAGCAAGCCGGTCATCATCAAGGTCAACCAGGAGAACATCAACAGCCGTGTATCGGTGGCCAACAAGATCACCGAGCTGTTCTACATGTACGGCAACCGGCTGAACCTGTACAACGAGATCTTGGAAAAGGACCATCTCAAGGCGACCGTACTTTTTACCTCAAGCAACCATAGTTGGACTACAGAGAGCCTGGGTTATCGGCCTGTGGACACCTCCGAGCCGGCCTCCGGCGACTTTTTGCGGCGGCAGCCGCTCGGCGTGCTGATTGAGGGAACCTTCAGCGCTCGCTACCTTGACCAGCCGCCTCCGAAGTGGTCCAGCGAAGGTTCTGGGGTGGACAGCACGGCTGCGCCGCTCATTACCGGACCGGGCGCCCCGACCAAGATCATCGCCTACGGCTGCAGCAACATGTTCAAGGATGACGTGCTCCGTGCCGTGGACAGCCACAAGGCGCTCTTGCTGAACAGTGTGGATGCCTTGACGCTTGGCGATGAGCTCATTCACATCCGCGCCAAGAACATCGAAGCGCGGCGCATCAAAGAGACCAGCGCCTTTGGCAAGTCGCTGGCCAAGTTCTTCGTCGTCTGGTTCCCGGCTCTCTGCTTTGTGGCGCTCGGCGTGGTGCTCACCATGCGGCGGAAGATGAAGTGAGGCATGGGCTGGCGCCCCAGGGAACGTGCCAGTAAGCAATGAGGGAAGCGCTATGATGAAGGAAAAGCAACTCTACATCCTGGGTGGCGTCTTCTGCGCGCTGCTGCTGCTATTTTTCGTGACCAAGCCGCGCATGAAGACGGTCAACGTTGATGAACTGCAGCAGAGTGTGGTCATCGGCGTGGGCCGCGACGATGTGCAGGCCATCGAGGTGTACAAGCAGACCCCCGGTGGCGAGATCCGCATGGAGTTTGTGAAAAAGGATAAGCAGTGGTACATTCCCACCAGGCTCAACGCCAAGGCGCGCGAGTACAGCGTCAACCGCATCATCGACGACCTACTGGAGATGACCGGCAGGGTGAGGGCCGCTGACCCCAAGCACTTTGCGACCTTCCAGGTCGGGGACGACCAGGGCGTGCACTTGATCCTCAAGGACGCTGCGCAGAAACCCTTGGCCAACCTGATTATCGGCAAGCGGGGTGACGACTACAACACCGGCTTTGTCCGTTTCGCCAATCGCGAGAAGATTTATGCCGTGGACAAGAACATACTCTCCAGCTTGGCCATCTACGGCGAGTTGGATACTCTGTCGCGCTTTAATGACAACTCCTTTGTGGACCTCACCGCGGTGAAGCTGGAGAAGAAGGACCTCGAGCTGGTAGCCATGGCCAGCGGCGGGAAAGAGGTGGTCATCCGCCGCGTGCAAAAGGCCGCCTCCGCCAGCTCGGACTCGGCGAGCAGGAAGGAGTACGAATGGGTGTTGGTCCGCGGCGGACGGCAGCTCAAGATCGACCAAAAAGAAGTGGATAGATTCCTGGGCGACGTGACCTATGTTTACGCGCAGGAAGTGGTCGACCGAATTGGCAACACCCTGGCCGACCTGGGCAAGCAGAGCCGCTACCAGTTTGACCGGCCCAGCCTTTTCATGGTCTTCACGAAGCAGAATGATCCTTCGCGCTACAACGTCGTGTTCGGCCGCGAGTTTGAGAAGGACAAAGGCTACTTCATGTTTGTGCAGTACGACAACTTGGTCTATAAAGTGGCCAAGATCAAGTACGATGCTTTGACCAAGTGGATCGACGAGCTGCCCAAGAAGGTCAGCAAGGCATAAGGTGCCTAACGTCGAGCCCTCCCACATATTGCGGGAGGGCTTTTTTGTTAGGGGCAAGCACTGCATGGATCTGGCGGCTGCCGCGCCTGGGAGCTCCTTGCCCTCCTCAGGGGTCGCAGGAACGGTCGTTGCCGTCCTCACCATACGGAGGTGTGGGGCCTCCGCCAATCCAAAAGGGAGCGAGAGAAAGACAACGGGGTGACCAGAGAGGTCAACGCAGGAGGCTCCTCGCCGGGGCTCCGGCGCATGAGCCGGTGAGGAACCCTGCTCGCAGTCCACATGCGCAAGGGAGGCTGCACCTGTAGCATGATGACCAGCCCGCGTGGGCGTCGGCACGGCGCACCGGCAGTCTCCGGCCGCAAACCCGAGATCTTTGTTGCACGGGGGCACGGGAAAGGTTCTTCATGTTGTCTGTCGACCCTTGGCCGGTCGCTGCGAGGCTTGTGGCACCTGTTGCGCGGACCTGGCGCGAAAAATTCGTTGCTTTTGCACTGTGGATTGCGTATCTTACCCTGCCGCTTGTTGGAAAGTTTGACTGGACCAGGGAGGAAGCTTGGCTGGCAAAGCGACGTACTCGTTAGGCGCCATCGTGTTGGCGGTGCTCCTCGTGGCGTGTGGGGGCAACCAACGCCGCTATTTCCTCGAACGGGTGGGGAACACGCAGATCGTGCAGATGTATGCGGACGGATTCGAGCGTCTGCCCCTGCAGCAGAAAGTGCTCGCCTACCACCTCTGTGAGGCGGCCATCGCCGGGCGCGACATCATGTACGACCAGAATCACCGCCACGCCCTGGAGATCCGCCGCATGCTCGAGCAGATCATCCTCCACCCGCAGGGCATCGAGCAGCCGCTCTTGGATCGCATCGTGCATTATGCCAAGCTGGTGTGGATCAACAATGGCCACTACTACAGCCGGTCGTTTGCCAAGTTCGTGCCCGACTTTACCCCCGAGGAGCTGCTTGCCGCCGCGCGCATCGCCGTGCGCAATGGCGCCTCGATCCAGGGTGCAGAGGGCGAATCGTTGGAGGCACTGATAGAACGCCTGCGCCCAACCATCTTTGACCCGGCTTATGAGCCTTTCAAGACCAACAAGACGCCGGGACCTGGTCAGGACATCCTGACCGCCAGCGCCAACAACCTGTACGAAGGCGTCACGCTGGCCGAGGTGGAGCGGTTTGCCGAGCGCTACCCGCTCAACTCTCGCCTGGTGAAGAGAGATGGACAGTTGGTGGAGGAGGTCTACCGGGTTGGCACCGACAGCATTCCGCCTGGACGCTATGCTGCCGAGTTGGCGGCGGTCGTTTCCCATTTGGAGCGGGCAGAGGCCGTGGCGGAGGGAGCACAACGTCAGGCGTTGCGGCACCTGATCGCCTACTACCGGACCGGCGACGTCCGGGAGTTCTACAACTTTTACCTGCTATGGGTGCGCGACGACCCGCTCGTGGATACCATCAATGGCTTTGTGGAGACCTACCTTGACGCGCGTGCGGTGAAGGGCGCCTGGGAAGGGATCGTCTTCTTTGTCGACGAGGAGACCACGGCGAAGATGCGCGCCTTGGCGGCTGCGGCCCAGTATTTCGAAGATCGTGCGCCTTGGGACGAAGCTTTCAAGAAGCAGGGCGTGCACCCGCCGGTAGCAAGTGCCATCAAGGTGCTCACGCAGACCGGGGATCAAGGACCTATCGGCTGGGCGGGCATCAACTTGCCCAATGAGCAGTGGATCCGCGAGCAACATGGCAGCAAGAGCATCACCTTGCAGAACATGATTGCCGCGCGGCGCCGTGCCCAATCGGAAGCCTTGCTGCGTGAGTTCTGCGCCACAAGCGGCGAACTGCGACGCGCCAAGAAGTGGGGAGACCAGGCGGCCGACGCCTGCCTGGCGCTGCACGAAGTGGTCGGCCATGGCAGTGGCAAAGCAGACCCGGCTCTGGGCAGGGACCCCTCCGACTTTCTCAGGGAGTACTACTCGACGCTGGAGGAGGCCCGCGCGGACCTAATGGCACTGTGGAACATCTTCGACCCCAAGCTGGTGGAGATCGGCCTGGTGAGCAATTCTGAGGAAGTCGGCAAGGCTGCCTACGACGACTATGCGCGCGATGACCTGACCCTGCTCCGCCTGTACCCGCACGCCACGACCATCGAAGAGGACCACGACCGCGCCGCCCACTTGATCGTCAGCTACCTGCGTGCCACCACCGACGCCATCGCCTTGGAGCGCAAAGGGGGGAAGAGCTACTTGCGCGTGAGGCACTATGCGGCGATGCATGCCGGCGTGGGGCGCCTCTTGGCCGAGATCATGCGCATCAAGGCGCAAGGGGACTATCAGGCGGCCCGGGCGCTAGTCACCACCTACGGCAGCTCTCTCGATCCTGTGCTGCGCGATGAGGTAGTGGCGCGTTTTGCCAAGCTCGACTTGCCCACCTACACTGCCTACGTGAATCCTGAGTTGTCCCTGGTCACCGACGCGAATGGCAAGCCCATAGATGTCATGGTGACCTATCCTTGTGATTTCCTGGGCCAGATGCTGCGCTACGCGGGCTACCCGCGGTAGCGGAAGCTTCTGCGGGGGCCTCCTCAACCGAAAGGCAACAAGCATGGAACAAGAAAAGAGGATTACTTTCCACGACCTGGTTGTGTGGCAAAGGAGCCACCAACTCACTTTGGAGATATTCAGAGCCACGAAGAAATTCCCCAAGGAAGAACGCGACGGCCTGGCTGCGGAGCTGCGCAAGGCGATTGCCGCCGTGCCGGCCAACATTGCCGCAGGGTTCCGCTGCAGGATCCAGCCGGAAAAGCTGCGCCTCTACAGCGAGAGCCTGTCAGCCTTGGAGCGTGCCCGCTACTACCTCATCCTGGCGCGCGACTTGGGATTGCTCAAGGAGTTTGAGGCGCTCTGGAATCTCGGCGAGGAGGTGGGCCGGATGCTGAGTCGCCTGGTGCGCTCGGCGCGGCCCCAGCAGAATCGCGGCCAGCAGTAATCGCTTCCGTCAAGATGCAAAGCGCTGCTCTCGGGTCGGTGTGGCATTGGCCTGTGCGCCCGTACAGGCCAATGCCGGCCTGCCGGTTCTTGAGCTATTATGAGGCAAGTTGCCAATGAGCAGACTCCACGCGCTCATAGCGTTTTGTCTTTTCGCAGTGGGGGAAGCTCACACTCTTGCGCAAGAAGTCCGCATTCATGGCACGGTCCGCGACGCCCGCACAGGAGAGGCGCTCCCCCTGGCGAATGTTTGGATTGAGGGCACCTACCGCGGCACCACCAGCAATGCCCAGGGCCAGTACAGCCTGCTGATCCCGCACGTGCCTGCCACTGTGCAAGTCCGCTACATCGGGTACCACTCTGAGCGCATTGTGGTCACTGCCGCTACGCCGGAGCTTGTGGATATCCATTTGCGGCCGACAGTGGTGGAATTGCCGCCGGTAGTGGTCACCAGTGAGGATCCGGCAGTGGCCATCATGCGCGAGGTGATCCGGCGCAAACAGCAGTGGCGCGGCAAACTGCGCACCTTTGCCGCTGAGGCATTTTCGCGATTCTCGGTCTCCAATGACACAGCTATGGTCATGATCCTGGAGAGCACCTCGCGCCTGTTTTGGGACGGCACGCGAGGCTCGCGCGAGGTGGTCACTTCCCGTATCCAAACGAGCAATGTCCCCAAGGAGGCGATGATCTTCGCCGTCGGTTTTCCCAACTTTTACGATGATGACGTCGAGGTTTTGGGGAACAAGTTCGTGGGCGTGACCAGTCCAGAAGCACTTGACCATTATCGGTTTGTCCTGTTGGGGCGCCGGGGGATGGACCAAGGGATCATCTACGACATTGCGGTGAGCCCCAAGACTCAGCTGCAACCGTGCTTCTCTGGCACCCTCGCGGTTCTGGACTCTGCCTATGCCTTGGTTGGGGCAGAGCTGCAGCCGGGCAATGCCCTGCAGTTGCCGTTCCCGGTGGAAGAGTGGCAGGTGCAGTTGCGACAACATTTTCACAGCTTCGGGCAGGAGTTCTGGTTGCCGGTGGACATGCAGGAGCACGGCGAGGTGCGCGTTGGGGTGCCGGGCCTTCGCTTCCCGACGATAAAGTACGACCGCCTGGCCAGGCTCACCGACTACCAGGTCAATGTGCCCCTGCCGGATAGTCTCTACGCCAGGCGACGCGTGGTATCCCTTGACTCGTTGGTGGTTCAGCAGGACACGCTCTTGGCGCGCGGGGTGAGAGCGGTGCCCCTCACCGAGCCGGAGCTGGTGGCCTACCAGCGGGTGGACAGCACATGGACCCTGCAGCAGCAGTTCCGTCCGAAGGGGCCGCTGGCCAGGCTGGTGAAGGCCTCCGTACGGGCAGAATCACGGGAAGGGTCTGAGCGCAGCGAAGCCGCTGAGACCAGGGCGACCAGGCGGAAAAGCAACCGTGGTAGCGTGCTCCCCGACCTGCGCTACGATCGCGTCGACGGACTGCACCTCGGGGCAGTCTACCAGTCTCGCCCAGCGAAGGGCTGGCAGGTGCAGGGTGGCGGCGGCTACAAGACTGGCCTACGCCAATGGTCCTACCAACTGGCTTTCGCCGCGCCGGCAGGGAAGAACACCCAGGCCTGGGTGCGCCATCTGCACGACACTGCGTCCAGGCCGGCCGGCAGCCTCTATCCGCGCGTCTTCAACTCCCTCCTAAATCTTTTCGGGGCTGCCGACTACTTCGACTACTTCTGGCTTACCGGCACGACCGTGGGGCTGACCCACCGGGTACGGCGGTGGGATTTGGCCATGGAGGTGGCCGTAGCGGCCGAACGCCATAGCTCCGCGGCCAAGCAGACCGACTTTGCCCTGCTCAGCCCGAGGCGCTGCCAACACCCGAATCCGCTTGTGGACGAGGGCCGCCTGGGCTCGGTGCGGTTCAAGTTGACCGTCGGAGGGCTTGGTTCCGCCTGGAGCGTCACCAGCCATAAGGGCCTGCAGGTGGAAGTAGAGCGCTGCCTGCGCGGCCTGTTCGGCAGCGATTTTTCTTTTACGAGCTATCGGGTCGAAGCGGCTTATGCCACCAGCACCTTTGTGCGTCGCCGTTTGTTGCCCAATCGGTTGGACCTAAGGCTGGTCGCTGGGATGATAGAGGGCTTGGCCCCGAGGCAGCGCTTGGGCACCATAGAGGGGCGGTTGGCGTTCCTCAGCCCCTTTGGCGGATTGCGCACGCTGCACGGCTGGTACGAGGGGAAGAAGTACTTGGGCTTGTCTTGGGAACACAACTTCCGCACGGTGCCCTTCGAGCTTCTTGACCTGCGCTGGCTGGTTGACCAAGGAATTGGGCTGCTCGTGCACGGCGGCGCGGCCCGGACATGGCGTGGCGATTCCTCTTTTCGGGAGGGGGAAGGGCATTTCTCGGCAGGGTTCCACCAGGAGTTGGGCCTGTCTCTCAGCGGGCTCCTGGGCTTTTTGCGATGCGATGTGACCAGGAGGCTGGATCGATCGGCCTGGGCGGTGGGGTTGAGTCTGGCACGGCTGTACTGAAGAAATAACAAGTTCACGGAGGAATAAGGAGCAAGTGACCATGAATTCCCGAATCCCGAAGAAACTGCTCTTGCTGCTCATTGTGGCCTTGGCAGCCTTCTGCGGCATCGCCGTAGCGGATTGGAAGGAGAGTGTGCCAGTGGGCCCGGGCGTGGTGCACCACCACGAATACCGGGAGGCTGGCCCATGGCACTTCCATGTGCTGGAAATCGATCTGACCAACCCGTGGGTGGCCATCGAAAGCGTCAAGTCCAACGACCTGCTCTCCGGAGGGCGGGAGTTGACCTCGGCCATGGCTGCCCGCAGCGACCGCGAGGGGCACAAGGTGGTTGGCGCCATGAACGCCGACTTTTGGGAAACCGACGGCACCCCCATTGGGGCGCAGGTGGTGAGAGGCGTGCTCATCAAGCGGCCGATTAGCCGCTCGGTCTTTGCCTACACTGACGAGCGCCGCCCGCTCATCGATATCGTCACCTTTGCCGGCACCCTCATCAGCAAGAAGGGACAAGCAGCGGTGAACGGCGTCAACGAAAGCAGAGATACCGACGAGCTCATCATCTACAACTCCTTCTACGGGAACAACACCCGCACGAACTACTGGGGTACCGAAGTCGTGGCGCAGTATCTGGGCAGCGATTTCGCGGTCAACGATACGGTGTGGCTGGTTGCCACCACCAAGGATAGCATCATGGCGGCTGGCCACGGGAATGCGGCCATTCCGAGGAACGGCGTCGTTCTTTCTGGCCACGGACAGGCGAGCGCCTTTCTGAATGCCCATGTTTTCGTGGGGGATACCGTGGCCGTGGTGCTGCGCTTGCCCCCCACGCGCAAGCGGATTGTCGAGTTAGTCGGTGGCGTGCCGCGCATCATTCGCGACGGGGCCGTCTCGGTGGAATGGGACCAGGAGGGGCTCACCAACAAGAACTTTGCTTACGATCGCCATCCGCGAACGGCAGTGGGCTTTTCTGCCGACTCTACGAAGCTGTTCTTTGTCACCGTGGATGGCCGTCAGGCCGGGTACAGCGTGGGGATGTCCCTTTTTGAGCTCGCCGCGTACATGCGGGAATGGGGTGTGCATCAGGCGGTGAACTTGGATGGCGGCGGCTCCACCACCATGGTCGTGCGCGGCCGCGTGGTGAATAGCCCTTCGGATGGCACGGAGCGGCCGGTAGCAAACGCGCTGCTGGTGGTGAGCAACGCCCCTACCGGACCACTGCGCGTGCTGCGCATCTCGCCACGGGAGGCCTTTGTCCTCTCTGAAGGGACGCTGCGCTTTACCGTGCAAGGGTTTGACGAGTTCTATAACCCGCTCAGCCTGCCGGCCGGCACCGTGGCCTGGAGCTGCGATCCGTGGATAGGGAGCATCAACGCCCAAGGCACGTTTGTGGCCGGACTGCACGATACCTCTGGGTACGTCTACGCCACTGCGGGCGTGGCACGCGACTCGGCCATGGTGCGCATCACCAGGGTGGCAGCCATTACCCTGACGCCCAATCCGGTGGTGCTGCAAGTTGGTCAAACGCAAACTATCACCGCACGGGCCAACGACAGCTTCGGCAGTCAGATCAGTCTGCTGGCCACCGATTACCACTGGTCGGTGGTGGGAGAGGTGGGCACCGTCAGCGCCACAGGAGTCTTCACTGCGGTGAAACCGGGGGAGGGCGAGATTAGGGCGGCGTATCGAAGCGTGGTAGGCTCTGCCGCCGTCTACGTTGGCCTTCCCACGGACGTAGTGGTGGACGACTTTAGCTCTCTTGCGCGCTGGAGTCTGACCGGCGTGCGGGTCAACCTGCCGGCCTGCAGTCTGACGCTTGATAGCGCCGTCATCTTCTCCCCGCCTACCTCCGGAAAGCTCACCTATTCCCTGGCCACTGGGGGGACGAGCGCTCTGTACATGGAATGCTCGATTCCGCTCTCGGGGACACCTACTGCGGTGGGCGTGCACGTGTATGGCGATGGCAAAGGTCACTGGCTGCGCGGGGAGTTTGCCGACGCCGATGGCGAAAAGTTCTTGGTGAACTTTACCCCGGCATCGCCTGGCATCAATTGGTCTGGCACTTGGCGCTACCTGCGCGTGTCCATGGACAGCGTGATTGTGCACTGGAGTAACCCCGCGGCGGTTCTCACTTTTCCAATTACCTGGAAGCGCATCTACTTGGCGGAGACCGACGACAATCGCAAGGACGCCGGCGTGCTCTACTTCGACGACTTTACTGCCCACTACCTGCAGACCGCTGTGGAGGCCCCGCGCGAAGGAGCGTTGCCCAAGGCTTTCCGCCTCCACCAAAACTACCCGAACCCTTTCAATCCGGTCACAGAGATCTGTTTTGAACTGCCCCACGAGAGCAGAGTACGCCTGGATGTGTTCAACCCGCTTGGGGCACAGGTGTGCACCGTGCTGGACCAGAGAATGAGCGCAGGGCCGCATCGGGTGCGGTTCGACGGGGCGACATTGGCCGCGGGAGTCTATCTCTATCGGCTGGTGGGCGAAGAAGGCGTGGAGTGGCGCAAGATGGTGCTCATCCGCTGAACGACCAGCGCGCAGTGCGTGGTCCGGCAGTCTTAGCAAGGAACAGAGGAAGGTAACGCAACGGGAGGGCATGGCATGGTCTGGTATCTGTACGTCATCTTGGGCTATCTGCTGGTGCTGACTGTGCTCAACTTCTACCGGGCAGGGCGGGTGAAGACGCAGGACGACATGATGGTGGCCGGGCGTAGCCTAAACACCACGAAGATGGTCTTTACCCTGGTCTGTACCTGGATCGGTTCCGGCACCTTCATTGCCGGCGCCGAGTATGCATACAAGGCGGGATGGAGTTCGCTCTGGCTGCCTGCCGGAGCGTGGGTGGGCATTGCGATCATCTACTTCCTTGCCGGCAAAATCCGCACGTTCGGGCAGTACACGGTGGGCGACATCTTGGAGGAGCGCTATGGCAAGTTTGCCCGCCTGTTCGGGGCGATTGCCCTCATCATCGCCTTCACGACCATCGTCTCCTACCAGTTCCGGGCGGGTGGTTACATTCTCAACGTGATCACTGATGGGAGAGTGAGCGTGGAGGTGGGCCAGGCGCTGGCCGCCGGCTTTGTGATTCTTTTTGTCGCCTTGGGCGGCATGGTGGCGGTGGCTCACACCGACCTGCCGAACGGCATCATCATTGTGCTGGCTTGCTGCGTGGCGACACCCTTCACCGTGGCCGCCGCCGGAGGATGGAAAGCCGCCGCCCAGACGCTCCCACCAGGGCACATGGCGGTCTTTTCTCCTGACTTTGGCCAGTACCCTGTCCTGAAGGCGCTCAGCTACTGCCTTGCCACCATGCTCCTGTTGCTCGGGGTCCAAAGCATGTACCAGAAATTCTACAGTGCCGGCAGCGCAAGGGAGGCGCGCAAGGCGGTGGTCTTCTGGATTCTGGGCACGATCGTGGTGGAGACCGTGGTGGTGGTGATTGCCATCTACGGCGCGGCCTATTTCTGGGGCAAGGGGATCGATCCTGCCTCGGTGGTGCTGCAGGCGGCCCGGCACATGGTGCCGGCACCCGTGGGACTTTTCCTCTTGGCAGCAGCGTGTGCCGTCGTCATCTCCACGGGCATGAACTACCTGCTCTCGCCGACTACCAGCATCATGCGCGACATCTATCAGCGTTTTCTCAACCCGCAGGCAGAGCAAAAGCGGATGGTTGCTCTGCAAAAGACCTTCATTGTCATCTTAGGCTTGTGCGCGTTCCTAATGATCTTTGTCCCCACGGTCCTCCATCTGCCCATTTCGGTGCTCAAGTATTCCTACTTTGCCTACACCATGTACGGTGTGGCCATTACGCCGGCGCTGATCGCAGCACTGGCGTGGAAACGTGCCACCAAGGCGGGCGGCGTGACCTCCATCGTGGCAGGGGCAGTGGTGGCGCTGGTTCTCGAGGTGGTGATTCCTTACGCCTTTCCCTCGGTGCTCAAAGGTGGCGACCCGTGGGGCATTCCCAGCATATATCCGGCGTTTCTGGCCTCTTTCCTTGGTCTGGTGGTGGTGAGCCTGCTGACCCCGCCGCCAAGCAAGGCGAGCCTGGCCAAGCTCTTTCCAGAAAAATCCTGAAAGGTGACAGACGAAGGGAGGAGCAGTGGACAAGCGCCTTATCCTGTGCACGCTGCTGGGTCTGGTGTTCGGCGTAGTCTGCTGGGGCCTGATAAGCGCCAAGAACCCGTTGGTGAGCACCTCCGCTGCGCTTGCCGTCATCCTCGGCAGGACGGTGATGGGCTTCGGTTTGGGCATAAGCAGGCTGCGTTTGCGGTGGTGGCTGCACGCGCTGGTGCTGGGGGCGATCTTTAGTCTGCCGTTGGCAGCCTTTTTCCTCGAGGCGCCGCAAATGGGCACGGGCACCGCTTTTGCCATCGTGGTGATGGGTGCCGTGTATGCCCTGCTTATCGAATTGGTGGCCACGTTGGTGTTCAAAGTGGGGCCCGGAGCGAGGGGGTGAAGCCTTCTCTTGGGCCGGCTCACTGTACAGGCCGCCTCGGATCGGCGAGAATGCTCCCTGGGGGGTTCGCGACTCGGTCCTCCGGCGGCTGAGGAGAGCCGTTGGTGCTCAATAGAGCCGGCGATAGTTATGGGTGCAAGGAGCAAGAGGTGAAACCGGCGATCATCGTACATGGAGGTGCATGGGACATCCCCGACGATGCCGTTGAAGCGCATCGTGAGGGGTGTCGCAAGGCCGTTGCCGCAGGATGGGCTGTGCTCGATGGTGGGGGGAGTGCCTTGGATGCAGTCCAGGCGGCAGTGGCGCTCATGGAAGACGATCCGACCTTTGACGCGGGCTATGGTGCGGCGCTCAATGCCGCTGGCGAGGTGGAGTTAGACGCCATGCTCATGGACGGCGCGACTTTGCGGGCGGGAGCGGTGGCTGCGGTACGCTTCGTGCGGAACCCAATCATGCTCGCGCGAGCGGTCATGGAGTACAGCCAGCACGTCCTGGTGGTGGGTGAGGGGGCATGGCATTTTGCCGCCAACCAGGGAATGGCCCTCTGCTCGCCAGAGGAACTGGTAGTGGCGCGGGAGCAGGAACGCTATCGGCGCCTGCGCAACCAGGACTCGTTGTCAACCCGCGATTTCTTTGCGAGTCAGCCGCGCGGGACCGTCGGTGCGGTAGCCATCGACTGGCATGGGCACTTGGCAGCAGCCACCTCCACCGGCGGCACGCCCCTCAAACTGCCCGGCAGAGTGGGCGACTCGGCCCTCATCGGCTGCGGCACCTACGCCGACGATGCCACAGGGGCGGTGTCAGCCAGCGGCTGGGGCGAGGCGATCATGCGCGTCGTCCTCGCCAAGACCATCTGCGACCTCATGGGAGCCGGCTTCGACAGCAGGGAGGCGGTGGCCGAAGGGGTTGCCATTCTCGGCAGGAAGGTGCAAGGACTGGGGGGCGCCATCGCCATCAACCCGCGAGGACAGCTCGGCTGGGCCTTCAATACCCCGCGCATGGCCTTCGCCTACAAAGTGCACGGCGGTGCCATAGTGACCGGCATCTGAGCGCGCTGGCACCGCTCGTCTCGACTTTGCGTTACCGTTAGCTTCGCAGACTGCGAGGAGCCCAACATGCGCATCTTGGCGTGCGGTCTTCTGCTCTTTTTCTTGGTCGGTCTGGCCGGGGCAGGCGAAAAGCTGGTGGGTTTTTGCCCACTGGTGAACGATGTGTCCCTGTACAAGAACGCGTTCGATTCCGGCGCCAGCGCTGGCAACACCCTGCAGATTGTGTCCATCAATCAGGTCAAGCTCAAGTGGTGGTTCCAGGTGGAGTTCACCGCGGATTTCAATCGGCATCTCACTCCCGGCTACGCCACCGACTACTATCTAGAAGCCGGCGTGCTGAAATACGTGGTGGGGAAAGTGGCCGTCAACTACCAACGTGTGCACGGCACCTTTGTGGGCAAGCCAGTTAACCAGGTGGGCATACGCTACAGTTTCTGAGGACTCCACGGGGGCTGGGTCTGAGGAGCGTCATGGAGCATCTGCGGGAGGACCGCAGCGTTCGAGTATCTCCCTGGCCAGCGCCAGCTTCTTTTTCGCCCGCTGCGCAATCTCCTTTTCTAACTTCAGGCTGAGGACCGTGGTGGCGTGCATGCGCGCCTTGTCGGCCTGGCCCAAGGCACAATAGGCGCGGGCCAACTTCAGGCGGCATATGATTTCGTTGTAGTGATTGTTCTCCGGCGCCCGTAGCACGGACGCCAACAGGCATTCGTACCAGTGCACCGCCGCGGGGTAGTCCTGCTTGGCGAAGTAGGCCTCGGCAAGCGGCCACAAGAAGAAGCGGCTCTCCGGGTAGGACGCTAACCCCCTCTGTGCAGCCTGCGCTGCCTCGTCAAACCTGCCCGCATCGATGAGGACCCATGCCAAATCGTTGAGACCGGTCAGGTAGCAGTACCGCCCCTTCGCAATGGCCAGGCGGATGAGGCGAATTCCCTCCTCACGCTCATCGGGCACAAAGGGAAGCCAGCTTAAGTAGCGGAGAAGCTTGCCACGCCAGTACTTGTAGCTGCCGATGCCGAGGTAGGCATCGGCCAGCGACGAGTCGAGCGTCACTGCCTTCTCCAAGTCCTGCACGGAAAGTTGCCCATCGTGAAAGGCCGCGAGGTATTGTCCCTGGCGTGCGGCGTGGAACGCCCGATAGCCGTATGCGGCTCCACGGAAGAAAAGGCACCACGCATCCGAAGGATTCTGGTGCAGGCGACGGCTGGCAGAAGCAATGGCCTCCTGCACGAGGCGGGCGAACTCTGCAGTGCCCCGGTCCGATTCATAGTCCAACATCCTTGAATGGAGCACCGCCGCCTTGAAAAAAGGGCCAGCCGGGTGGTCGGGCAAGGAGTTGGCCAAGGAGTCAAAGCAGCTTTGCGCCTCTTGGTAGTGGTGGTTGACGGTGAGCTCGATGCCACGCAGGACGAGAGGGTCGGGAGGGGCTGGCCCGATGGGGTCGTCTGCGAGCAGAGCCTGTGGGGCCCGCAGGAGCACCATTCCCCCAAGGGTCATTGCCAGGCAGATGGATAACAGGCCGAGTTTTGCAAAGGGTCGTGCGCTCCGTCGTTTCATGGCGCCTCAGTATCGCCAGCCTTTCTGCCGACGGTGCAGGTGATGTGCCTGCTTTTCGGGGCTGCGCACCTTGCCAGGCCCAGGACGACCGGGTAGAAAAAAAGCCCACCCTGAGCGGTGGGCCTTGTGCTCTTCCTGGACACACGGATTGCGCGCGTCTATTCTAAGATAAAGTCCTTCGGATTGACCGGTTTTCCTTCCACCAAGACCTCATAGTGCACATGGGGTCCGGTGGCCTGACCGGTGTCGCCAAGAAGACCGATGACATCCCAACGGGAAACGCGTTGCCCTTGCCTCACCAGCACCTTGGAGAGGTGCGCATACCGCGTCTGCTTACCGTAGCCGTGGTCAACGATGACCTCCTTGCCGTAGCCATTGTTGGGTCTGAACCTGTCTACCGCCGAAATAACCACGCCATCAGCAGTGGCATAGACCGGCTCGCCTCGGTGGGCGGCAAAGTCCAAACCCTCGTGCATCGTCCGCCGGCCGGTGAACGGGTGCCGGCGCATGCCAAAGGTGTCGGTGATGCGGTAGTTTTCCACCGGCGGAATGGAAGGGGTGTGGTTGTAAAGGTCTTGCTTGCTCTGCCACTTTGCTTCGATTTGCTCGCGGCTGGTCTTCAGCAGCTGCAGGCGCCGCTCAAGCTCGTCGAGCAACGTTTTGGAGCTCTCTGTGGTCGCCAGCGGCGAGCCGGCAGGAGGCTCGGGATAGTCTATGCTCTTGGTGAAGCCGCCCACGCCCGCTGCTCTCACGCCACTACCCAGGGTGTCCAGATCGACGAAGATGCGCATGTCGTTGTCTTTCTTCTCCAGCTCCACAATCTTGGACTGGATGCGGTCGATCTGCGCGCCCATGTCGGCCAAGCGGATGTTGAGGGCCATGTTCGCGCTTGCCAGGCTCTTGAGGCGAGCGTCCTGAAAAAAGTCCGTAAACAACGTCAGCACACCCACCACTACCACGCCTATCATCGCCACAGCAGAAACCCCCAGGAGCACTGCGTGTCTCCATCCGAGGTTGATCTCCCTCACCTCTGACCCCCCCAGGGAGAAGTAGATCAACTTGATCGATTTTCCGCGCATGTGTGCTTCCTTCGGTCTCCTCTCGTTTCCTCCGCCTGGCAAGAGCTGTTGTGGCCCCTGCCCAGGCACTCTCCTGGGTGAAAGCGGGTGCAGAACAAAGGGTGTGCTGCAATTTAATAAAAGAAACACCATTTGTCAAGAAAAAAATTTCATTCGTGTAAAAAGATTTCGCGACCTGTGTTGGCGGGCGTGGGACGGCGTGCAGACCCTTCCCCGGCTTTGTTCAGCCCAGGTAGGAACGCAATCCTCTTCCTTTGGCAAAGCGGCGCAACTTGCGAAGTGCCTTTTCTTTGATCTGCCGCACGCGCTCCCTGGTCAAGCCGAGCCTGGTGCCGATTTCCTCCAGGGTGAGCGCGGGTTCCTGGTCTAAGCCATAGTAGAGGCGGATGATTTCCGCTTCGCGGGCAGTGAGCCGGGAAAGGGCAGCCTCGATCTCTTCTTGCAAGGACTTCTCGACCAACGGTGAGTCCGGAGCAGGGATGTCCGGGTTGGGAATGGTATCGAGAAGCAAGGTGCCGTCGTCGGCGAAGTAAGGGGCGCTGAGCGAGACGTGGCGGCCGGCGAAGCGGAGGGCGTCAGTCACATCCACAGGGCTCATCTCCAAGACCCCGGCCACCTCTTGCGGCGAAGGTTCGCGCTCGTACTCCTGTTCCAGCGCGGAGAACGCTTTGCCGATGCGGGTCAGCGCACCCACACGGTTCAGCGGCAGACGCACAACGCGCGATTGCTCGGCAAGGGCCTGCAGTATCGCCTGCCGGATCCACCACACCGCATAGGAAATGAAGCGGAACCCTCGGGTCTCGTCAAAGCGCGTCGCCGCCTTGATGAGCCCCAAATTGCCTTCGTTGATGAGGTCGCCCAACGCCAGACCTTGGTTCTGAAATTGCTTGGCGACGCTGACCACAAAGCGAAGGTTCGCCTTGGTCAAACGCTCCAAGGCCGCGGTATCGCCTTGCCGCGCCAGGCGCGCAAGCTCCACCTCCTCGCTGGGAGAAAGGAGAGGTTCCCGCGCGATCTCCCGGAGATACCTGTCCAAGGAATGGCCCTCCGCGCGATCGCGGCGTTTCTTGGAGGATGGCATCGGAACCTGCCGTTAGTGAGCCATGCTTTGCAGCCTGCTCGAAATATAGGTAATCGTCTGCTCTCTGTCAACCGGTTTCTCTGGCAGGTCGCCCCAGGAAACCGCCCCTCACAACCGAAAAAAATCGCAAAAAAAAGACTTGCATTTTTCAGGAAAATGATTATCTTTAGGCGTGCTTCAAGGTAGAACACAGACCGCAAGGTGGGTATGAGCCGAGTCGCGATAGTTGTGCTGGTCACATTTGGCTCGCTAAGGGCCCTTTTGGGGGGTGCGGTCATCTCCCGCTTCGAGGCGGAGCCTGGGCTGAACAAGGTCACCCTCCGCTGGACTACTGCTGCCGAGTCCAATCTCAAGGGTTTTGAAATCGAACGTGGCCTGGATGGCAAGAGCTTCCAGGCGATTGTCTTCGTCGAGGCGGCGGGAAATTCTTCCTCGCCGCGGGACTATGCCTACGAGGATCGCACGGTCTTCAAGTCCACCGGCAACACCTATTACTATCGCTTGAAGCTGGTCGATTTCGACGGCAGCTTTGCGTATTACGACAAGGTGGTGTCGGTGTCGCCGCAAATTTCCAGCGTCCGCCACACCTGGGGGAGCATCAAGGCGATGTTCCGCTGAGCAACATCCTCAACCGAGAACAATGAGCCCGTCGGCAGCGACGGGCTTTTCTTTTTCCGTGAACCGGCTACCGCGCGGCCCCTGTCCAGGAGCGGCTCACACGCCCTCGCCAGGCAGCTTGGCTTGTGCATGATCCTCCCCCGGGCGCAACTGGCGCATTCCCTCGATCTTGCTGGTGAGTAGCGCAAAGTCGTTGTTGACCCGCTCCAGGGCGGCGCGAGCGTTGTTGACGTGCGTATTGAGCAGGCGCAAACCCTCGCCAAGGCGTCCGGCATCGTGGCGGAGCGCGTCCAGGGCCTGGAGGATGCGTCGCGCAGTCTCCTCGATGCGCTGTCCTTCTAAGCCCATCAGCACCACGTGGAGAAAGAGGTAGAAGCTGTTGGGCGAGACCACCACCACGCGCCGCTGCTGCGCATGCGCCAGCAGGGAGTAGTCGCCGGCGATGATCTCGTAGTAGACGACCTCGGAAGGCACGTACATGAGTGCAAAATCGACCGTCCCCTCGGCAGGGGCGATGTACTTTTCGCTGATGGTGTCGATGTGGCGGCGGATGGTGCGTACAAAGTTCCGCGCAAACACGGCGCGTTCGTCTTCGCTGCGGGCAGCGCGCATCTGTCGGTAGTCTTCCAGCGGAAACTTGGCGTCGATGGGGATCAGCCCTTTGTCGCTGACGATGACTGCGTCCACCACCTGCCCGTTGGCAAAGCGATGCTGCAAGCGAAAGCAGGCGCGGGGGAGCACCTGCTCCAGTAGCTCGCGCAATACCTGCTCGCCGATATTGCCGCGCAGCTTGGGGGAACGGAAAAAGTCCTGAAACTCCCGCATCTGCCGGCCGATTTCTTGCATCTGCCCCAAGTCGTGATGCACCATGCTCAGCGCCTGGGCCGCGGCATCCAGGCGCTCGGCGATGCTGCGCTGGGTGGCCTGCATCTGCTGCTGCATGACCGCCGTGCTCCGTTCTAAGCTGCCGCGCATGTCCTGCAGCCACTGGGTAATGACGCTCAAGGCGGGGGCATCCGGGTGGCGCTTCTCGAATTCCCGCCAGCGCCGCTCCTGGCGTGCGTGCATGATGCCCAAGGTGGCGATGACGGCCAGCGTCATGGCGGCAAAAAGGAGCAGGGAAGCGGTGGACATGATCCTCACTCGGTGATGAGGTAACTGCTCGACGTGGCCGGACAGATCTGGCTGTAGGCGCAGTAGGGGCAGGTGTACTCGTCCGGCTGGGCGGTGTAGTGCCGCTGCCGAATGCCGCGGGCTGCAATCTTAATCTTCTCGGTGGCCTTGGCCAGCAACTTGTCGGTCACGGCAGCTCGCCCGGTGATCCCGCTCTCCACGTAGCGGTGCTCGATGAAATCTGGAGTGCGGGCGTTCACTTCGCGATAGCCCAAGGCGTAGATCCCCAGCTGCAGGCTCTTTCTTGCCTCTTCGTTGGCCTTGTCCTGGTCCTGCACTGCCGACGACTTGAAGTCGACGATGTACACGGCCCCATCGCGAACGTCCACTCGGTCCCAGCGGCCCGTTACCCGGTCGTTGTCCAGGATGAAGCTGAACTCCTGTTCCACCAGGGCCGGCGTGCAACCGTTTTCCTCCTCCTGGTGGAAGAAGAGCTCTAGGGCCTTGAGGCCGGCGGCGAACCGTTGCTCCTCGTGCTCTCGCGACAAGAACCCCTGGCTACTCCAGGCGCTGCGAAACGCCTCGTGCAGGTCTTGCAGGGTCACCGGCTGGCCGGCCACCTTGCGCCGATGGTACTGCTCGATGGCCTTGTGAATGGCTTGCCCGTAGACGATGGTGTGGTGCGGCAACAGAGGCACGCGCAGCACGTGGATGTACTTGTACTTGAGCGGGCAGGTAATGTAGTCGTCAATCTGCCTATGGCTTATGGTGAGGAGCTGGTCCTCGGGGATGGGCGCGGCCAAGTCGGGAGTGGTCTGCGCTGCTGGTGCGTGGCGCTGGATCACCTCTATGGGAGATGGGCGCTCGTAGCTGTCGTCGGCGCGCACGGTGTCCAAGGCCTCCAGCACGAACTGGCTGATTTTGCGCGGGCGCTTGCCGCCATAGTCGCGTGCGCTGGTGAGGTAGAGCTCTTCCTTGGCGCGCGTCATGCCGACGAAGAAGAGGCGGCGCTCCTCCTGCAAGTGCACGTCCCCTTCCGGCACAATGTCTTTGATCAACTCCTTGGGCAAGGCGAGGGCCTCCGACCTGGCGCGCGTCGGGAAATGGTCCTGCACCAGTCCCACCAGAAACACGGCGCGGAACTCCAACCCCTTGGCCTTGTGCACTGTGAGCACGTTCACGGCGTCCAAGTCGGTGTCGGCCTGCGCGGTGGGCGGGTCGTCGCCCGCCTCGATGAGGGCGTCCAAGTGCGTGACGAACTCCTGGACGCGGTCCTCGGTGGCCATGGCGCAGAAGCTGCGCACAATCTCGAAAAAGCGCGCGATGTTGAGAAGCTGCACCTCTGCGTCCACGGTCTGCGCGCTGGTCAGCCGTTTCAACAGACCGCTGTCGGTCAGAAATCGGTACAGCACCACGCCGGCGTTATTCGTGCGAGCAAATTCCAAGAATTTGTGCGTGTTCTCCACAATCTTGGCGGCGGTGGCCTGCGCCTCCGGAGAGACGACCAGGTCGGCGAGCCGTGGCAGGCTCTCAAAGACCTGGAAGAGCGACAGGTTCCTGGCATGAGCATAGCTGTTGCAGCGCGCCAACTCCACAGGCGGGAACTGGTACACCTCAGATTGCGCTAAGTGGAAAAGGCTCACCACATCGTCGGGATTGCTCAGGGTGCGCAAGAAGTGGGTCAGCAGGCGCACCTCTTCGCGGCTGTAGAGCCCACGGCTACCGCTGAACTGGTATGGGATGCCCTTCATGTTCAGCGAGCGCAGGAAGGGATCGGCGTGGTTGTTGGCGCGCACGAGAATGGCAAAGTCGCGATAGCAGTAACCACCTGCCTGCATCTTCTGCTCGATGATGCTCGCCACCGCGTCTGCTTCAGTGGAGAGGCTGTCGAAATGGCGGTGCATGACTGCAGGCCCGCCGGCGCGCTGCGCCCGCAGCTGCTTGCTGATGCCGCGCTGCACCTCCAGGCGCTCGGGGTTGTTGTGGCTGATGAGGCGATAGGCCGCATCCAGAATCTGCTGGGTGGAGCGATAGTTCTCCCTCAGCACCACCAGGCGGGCGTCGGGGTAGGTGCGCAAGAAATTGATGACGTTGCTGATTGCCGCACCCCGGAACTTGTAGATGGACTGGTCATCGTCGGCCACCACGGTGATGTTGCCGTGCGACCCGGCCAGAAGTTGCAGGAGCACAAACTGCGCATAGTTGGTGTCCTGAAACTCATCCACCAGGATGTACCGGTAGCGCTGCCGTAATTCTCGTAGCACGGCAGGACGCTCGCGCAGCAGTTTGAGGGCGAGGCTCACCTGGTCGCCAAAGTCGATTTTGCCATTTTCGGCCAACAGGCGCTGATGACAGGCATAGGTGCGCGCCAGCTCCATCTGCCGCGCCGCCTCCTCCTGAAGCTCGCCGTCCTCTGGATGGGCCGCAGCCTCGCTCTGCAGCCGTTCGGCGTAGGCCAGATACTCTTCAGGGCTGACGTCTTCGTCCTTTGCTCGGCTGAACAGCGAGAGGAGCGCGGAGAGGAAACGGGTCGGGTTGCCCAGCGGCCGGTAGAAATCCAGCGGATAGGCGAAAAGGTGCTGGCAGAAGAAGATGTTCTGCTCTGCTTCGGCAAGGACTTGAAAGTCGGGAGGTAGACCCAACTCAAAGGCGTATTGGCGCAGCAGGTGGTCGCCGAAGGAGTGGAAGGTGCTGATCCACACATTGGCAAAGCCATAGGGCACCAGCACGTCCACGCGCTCTTCCATCTCCGCGGCGGCCTTGTCGGTGAAGGTGAGCGCCAAGATCTCCTCCGGACGGGCCTGCTTGGTGGCGATCAGGTAGGCAATGCGATGCGTGATGACGCGCGTCTTGCCAGTGCCTGCACCGGCCACCACCATCAGGGGTCCCTCGCCGAAGGTCACCGCTTCGCGTTGTTCGGCATTCAATGCATTGAGGATGTCGTCCACGGTCTTGCTGCTCATGGGTTTCACCAGCGGTTGCAGACTGTCCCGGCCGTGCGGTTTTCTATCAGCCGCCCACGCGCTGTCGTTTCAGCAAGTACTGCAAGAGGGCGCGGTCGTACGAGGCGGCCGTGTCCATCAGCACATAGTCGATGCGATGCTGGCGGCAGCCGCGGCGGTAGGTGTCGAGGAACTGCTCCACCAGCGCCCGATACTCCCCGCGGATGTGCCACGGCTGGGTGCTGATGGTCTCGTCCGTCTCGAGGTCTTTGAAAAGGCCGTCCTGCCGGAAGCTAAACGTGCGTTCCAGCGGGTCGAGAATGTGAAAGACGATGACCTCGTGTTTGCGGTGGCGAAAGTGCTGCAGGCCAGCCAGCACTTCGCTGGGCTCGTCGAATAGGTCAGAGAAGAGGATGATGAGGCCGCGGCGCTTGATCCTCTCGGCCAACTCATGGAGTGTGGCGGCCACGTTGGTTCTGCTGCGGCTGCGCATCCGGTCCAACTGGCGTAGAATCACGTGCAGGTAGCTGGACACCGAGCGCGGCGGCACAAAGGTGCGAATCTTCTGGTCAAAAGTCACCAGCCCGACAGCGTCCCGTTGCTGGAGCATCAGGTAGGTGAGGGCGGCTGCTAAGTAGCTGGCGTATTGCAGCTTGGTGAGCGGCCCGGAGGCATAGCCCATGGAGCCAGAGGCGTCCAGGAGCAGATAGCACTTGAGGTTAGTCTCTTCCTCGAATTCCTTGACGTAGAAGCGGTCGGTGCGGCCGTAGACCTTCCAGTCGATGTGCTTGACCTCGTCGCCGGGCATGTACTGGCGGTACTCGGCGAACTCTACGCTGAAGCCGTGGTACGGGCTGCGGTGCAGGCCGGCGATAAAGCCTTCCACCACAAGGCGGGCGCGCAGGTCCATCGACGCCAGCTTAGACACCACTTCTGGCTGCAGGAATCGGCGGTAGTCTTGCGCCGCGCGCGGCATCGTGGTCATGCTCCGGTGGTGTCCAGAAGGCGGCGGATAATCTCCTCGGTGCCTACGCCATCGGCCTCGGCGTTGAAATTGGTCACCAGGCGATGGCGGAGCACGGGCAGGGTCACCGCCCGCACGTCGGCAATGTCCGGGGTAGGCCGACCGTCCAGGATGGCGCGCGTCTTGGCGCCGAGGATGAGGTATTGGGAGGCGCGCGGTCCCGCTCCCCAGCTAATCCAGTCGCGAATAAACTGCGGCGCGCCGTCGTGGTTGGGGCGAGTCTTGCGCACCAGCTCGACTGCATAGTGAATCACCGCATCGGCCACCGGCACGCGCCGCACCAGGTCCTGCAGGGCAACAATTTCCTGCGCCTCCAGAACCTTGTGCAGTTGCGCGGCGTAGGCACTGGTGGTGGAACGTACAATCTGCTCCTCCTCCTCGGCGGCGGGATAGTCGACCCACAGGCTGAACATAAACCGGTCAAGCTGCGCCTCCGGCAGCGGATAGGTACCCTCTTGCTCGATGGGGTTCTGGGTGGCAAGCACGAAGAAGGGTTCATCGAGCTTGTAGGTTTGCCCGGCCACCGAGACCTCGTGCTCCTGCATGGCTTGCAGCAGGGCCGCCTGCGTCTTGGGCGGCGTCCGGTTCACCTCGTCGGCCAGCACGATGTTGGCAAATACCGGTCCGCGCACGAACTTGAAGGTCTTCCGCCCCGTGCTCACGTCCTCCTCAATAACTTCGGTGCCGGTGATGTCGGAGGGCATCAGGTCCGGGGTGAACTGGATACGCGAAAAGGACAGGTTCAGCACCCGCGCCAGCGTGCTGATGAGCAGCGTCTTGGCTAAGCCGGGCACGCCGATGAGCAGGCAGTGCCCGCGCGACAGCAACGAAATCAGCAGCTCGTCGATGACCTGCCGCTGACCGACAATGACCTTGCCAATTTCTCTAGTAATGCGGTCGTGCGCTTCCTTAAGCTGCTCGACAATCTCCAAGTCGCCTTTTTGGGGTTGCGCAAGGGCCATAGGTTCTCCTTCGCATGTCGTCATAGGGCTCGTTTAAGTTATCATTTTTCGCCGCAATTGTCAACGTTTTTCCTTGCGCAGGCCACGCCATTTGCGTAAATTTGCCCCTGAGCAATTGCGGGACTGAGAGGAACTGCTGATGGAGACTGAGCCAGGCAAGAGACAACTTGTCGGCATGAGCATGGAGGAGCTGGAGCAGTTTGCCTCCAGCATAGGCGAGAAGCCTTTCCGCGGGCGGCAGCTGTTCGCTTGGCTCTACAACAAGCGAGCGCGCGACTTTGCCGAAATGACCGACATCTCTAAGCCTTTGCGGCTGCGCCTGGCCGAAGTTGCCGAGATTGGCCTCCTGAAGATTGTGGCGGTGGTATCCTCACGGGACGGAGGCACGCGCAAGTTCTTGTTCGAGCTCGGCGATGGCGAGCGCATCGAAAGCGTGTACATTCGCGAGGCAGGGCGCCACACCCTCTGTGTTTCCACGCAGGTCGGTTGCGCCTTAGGGTGCCGTTTCTGCGCCACCGGACGCCTGGGTTTCCGTCGCAACCTGTCGGCAGGGGAGATTGTTGACCAGGTGCTGCTCGTCGAGCGCGAGGTCGGGGAGGAGGTGAGCAACCTGGTGCTCATGGGCATGGGCGAGCCGCTGCTCAACTATGATAAGGTGATTGCTGCCTGCGAGCTTGTGCGCCATGAGCGCGGCATAGCCATCGGCCATCGGCGCATCGTCATTTCCACCGCTGGCTGGGTGCCCGGGATCATGAGGCTGGCCGAAGAGGGGCACCGCTTCAAGCTGGCGATTTCCCTCAATGCCACCACTGACGAACAACGCCGGGCGCTCATGCCGGTGGCAGAGCGCTATCCGCTGCAGGAGCTCCTCAACGCGGTGATTTTCTACCACCGCCGCTCAGGTCGCAGACCGACCTTCGAGTACGTGCTCTTGGCAGGGGTAAACGACTCGGCCGAGGACGCTAAGCGTCTGCGCGACTTGCTGAAGCAGGTGCCCTGCAAGGTGAACCTCATCCCCTACAATCCCACCGATGAGCTCTTCCGCCGGCCGACCGCCGCGCGCATTGAGGCATTTCGGCAGGGGCTAGCACCCTTGAAGGCGCCGGTCATCGTGCGCTGTAGCAAGGGGGACGACATCCAAGCGGCATGCGGGCAGCTTGCCACTTCGCCAAAAGGGGAGCGCGCATGATGAGCCGCGTCCAAATGCCCATGTGGACCGTGCCGTTGTGGGCTCTGGTGACACTGCTGGTGCTGGGGTGGTCTGCCGATTCTGGAGCCCAGGGTGGGGCGGCCGGGACCGTGGCTTCCCAGGACAGCCTGCCGATGCGGCAGCCGCTCTCGCTCGAGGGGGTGGCGCTCTTGCGCCCCAGGCCTGCACAGGTCCTGACCGAGCTGCCTTTCATCTTTCTCCACGACAGAGGGGCACCCGGCCAGTGGCTGACCTTTTCCGCGCTGGGGAGTACGCCGCGGGAGACCGGTCTCTTCGTGGACGGATTAGACCTCCGCGACCCCATCTCCGGCACGGCTGATGTGCACATGCTTCCCACCTACTGGCTGTCGGCGATCCGCCTCGAGGCCACGGCTGCCGGGTGGGGAACGCCCCGTGGTCTGGCAGGGGGGACGCTTTCCTGCACAGCGCGCCGTCACACCGGGCAGCGGCCACTTTCCCATGTCGGCTATGAGAACGGCGACTGGGGCGTACACGCCGTGGACGTCGCCCTTGGCATGAAGGTGAGCCCCAAGGCCGACGTGTTGGCGGGTGCCCTGCTCTCTGGCTTCGAGGGCTTTGCCCTGCGGCAGGAGTATGATGCACAAAGGATCAGGGCAACCGCAAGCGCGGCACTGGCGGACAACTGCTCGGCAAACTATGTGGCCCTCCTCACAAAGTCGCAGACAGAGGAAACGCCGGACCAACGCCAACTCGCCCTGCGCATGGCGGTCCACCCGGTGCGCAAAGATCGCAGGATAGACCACGCGCTCACGCTGCGGGGCACCCTTGGGCGCCCTGTTGACGTCGCGGCAAGCATCGTGCACACAGACCTGCGGCGCGAGTTTCACGACTACCCATTGCGGCTGCGCTGGCAGGAAGAAAGCCATGTCCTCACCTTAGCGTCATCGGCGAGCGTGGGCGGGCAGAAGGCTGCCGGCCTCGTGGGCGCCTTTGTGCGCTATGCCCAGGTGGAGAGTGAGGTTATGGCCGGCCACACGGACGTGGAGGGGAGCCTGCGGTGCGGCTTGCGCAGCGAACCTGGCAAGTCCTGGCACCTCCAGCTCCTTTGCGATGGTATGGCGCGCCAGGATACGCGCTTCTTTCTTGCCCCGTCCCTCCAGGTTGTCCGGCGCCTGAGCACAAATTCCTGGGTGGAGGTGCACGGCAGCCGCGAGGTCTTTTTTCCCAGCTTTGCCGAGCGATACGGCCGGCAGCGCGTGTGGGGCACTCAGGGCCTTCGCCCGTGGGCTGTGCACAGAGTGGTGGCAGGCATGTCGTCCCAGGGCCCTCACGCGGCGTTCTACGTCGGCGGCTTTGTGCGGCACGGCGCACGGGAGATAGACGCGCGTTTTGGAGCCTCAGGGGACTCGCTCTTGTTCACGCAAGCGGCCGGAAGGCATCGGTCGGCCGGAGTGATGGCGAGCCTCTTCGGGGAGCCGGTCAAGCGTTCCTTCCTGCGCTGCTGGGTCGTGGCGCAGTCCCCCGTGCTTGGCGACGAACGCCTACCGCAACTGCCGAGTTGGCACGGCTGGCTGGCCGCAGGTTACGGCCTTTCCCTGTTCAACTCCGACCTCGAGGTCACCGCGCAACTCTTCTGCCAGCTCCTTGGCCAGCGGTGGGACGCGGAGAGCGAGCACAGGCTGCCACCAGTGGCCGTCCCTGGCGCCGAAGCCAGGGCGCGGATCATGCACAACGCCGTCATCTGGGTGAGGATGGAAAACCTTCTTGGGCGCGCGTACCAGACCACCTGGGGATATCCCATGCCCACGCGCTTTTTTGCCTGGGGCGTCAACTGGAGCTTTGTGGATTGAGGAGGAGAAACCGTGGCCAAGAGAGTAATGCTGGTGCTGCTGGCGGGGGTGCTTGTGGTAGTGGTGGTTGCTGGGGTGCTCTTTGTCGTTTCCGCCGGAAAGCCTTTGTACCGACCAGGAATGGTGCGGCAGGCAAAGAACCTGCGGGCGCCACTGGCTCCGCCGCCGCAAACGGCAGGCGCAAACCTCTGGCTGGTTGAGCCGAATGTGAAGCTCTTCTTCTTCGAAGAAGGGTCTGGCTCGCAGGTTCTGGTGTTGCACGGTGGCCCTGGCTATCCCTACCTCCCCCACCACCTGGTCTGCATCAGCTGGCGGCGCAGTATCGCGTTATCTATTACCACCAGCGCGGCTGCGGCAACTCAACGCGGCCAGTGGATCGGCTATCCGACAAGAGCCTCTATCGCAACATGCTCAACCTCGATAGGGCCCTCGGCATAGGTGCGCAGGTGGCTGACGTCGAACGCATCCGTCGCATCCTGGGCGTGGATAGGTTGATCCTGGTCGGACACTCCATCGGCGCCTTTCTCGCCACCCTGTACGCGGCGGAGTTTCCCGAACATGTGCGTGCCCTGGTGTTGATTGCACCGGCGCAGCTCCTCGTGTTTCCCGGCGAGGGCAACCTCCTGGACGAGGTGGGCGCGCTCCTGCCAGCAGAGCTGAAGAGCGACTATGCTACTTTCCTCAAGGAGTATCTCGATTTCAAGCACCTCTTCTCGCGCAGTGAGGGGGAGATGATCGGCCTGAACTCCCGTTTCACCAGGTTCTACCTTGCTGCCGCAAAGGCGAAGGGCATGCCGGTGCCCAGCACGCTTCGCTTCCACGGCAACGGCGGTTGGATGGTGCAGGCGAAGTATCTCAGCATGGGCAAGAAGCACGACTACCGCGCGGCTTTGCAGCGGGTCACCGCACCGGCGCTCATTCTCCACGGAGGGATGGACATTTAGCCGGAGGCGGCCACCGCCACGTACGCGCAACTGCTCCCTCATGCGGAGCCGCGCACCATGCCGCAGGCCGGCCACTTTCTCTTTGCCGATGCGCCAGATGAGTTTGCCACGGCAGTGACCGAGTTCTTAGCGCAGCATCCCTGAGCCCAGGCCCAAGGCCAGGAGCGACGCGACCCTGCGTGCGCGCTCGCCTTACTGTTCCTCCTGGCCTTCTGGCGGCACCGTGTCCTGCATCCGTATGCCGGCGATGCGGTGGGGAGCTTGCTCCTCGAAATCTATCGTGAGCAGCCACCAGTCGCCCGTCTTTTCTGACTGGGCGGTGAACTCGAGGGTGGCGGGGCCGACTTTCTCTGCTTTGACAAGACGCAAGGGCGCCTGTCTGCTGCCGACGCGCTGCACAAAGGCCAGCAGGCGCTGTCGCCTCTCCGGCTGGCAGTAGGATTCCGCGAAATGCACGCTCAAGTTTCGGGCGGCGGCGCCGGTATCTCCCCGGGCCAGGATTTCCAAGAGCGCCATGGCGTGAGCCCCCATGGGCGAGCTGGCCAGCGTGGCAAGATCCAGGAGTTCGGTCTTCTCCGGGGGCAGCTCATATCGCTCGCCAAACACGATGCGTGCCACCGACTGGCTCACCTGCCAGGCCGGTTTGCCGGCCCCGTTCGCCAGACAGATGATGGCCACCCCCTCATCGAGAAAACGCAGCAAGTCCGCAGAGAAGATGCCGTTGCCGCCACTGTGGGCCACAAGCCGTGTTCCCCTGGGCGTTGTGGAAATCGACCAGCCGTAGCCGTAGAAGGAGTCGGCATCAGGGCCTTCGCGCACGAAAGGGTGGGAGAGAAGCGCGCGCAGGCTATCGGGCAGAATGCAGTCACTCTCGAGGGCCAGGTGCCACTTGTAAAGGTCACCGACCGTGGAGAGGATACCGCCGTTCGCGCGCAGGTGCCAGTAGGGGCCGTCGCTGCCCCACGGATGGTCGCGCAGGGTTCCCCAATCGCGGGCGCCGCGGTACCCGTGCGCCAATTGCCCTTCCTTCCAGGAGGGAAGCACATAGCCGGTTTCCGCCATGCCCGCTGGTGCGAAAAGGTGCTCGTGCAGGAAGCGCTCATACGGTCGCCCTGTGAGCTCCTCGATGATCGCCCCCAGCAGGCTGTAGCCGACATTGGAGTAGTGGTATCGTTCCCCGGGGGCGAAGAGGAGGGGCGTGCGCATGGCAAGGGCCACGAACTCCTGGCGGCCGATGGGCTCAAAATCGTCGCCGATGGCGCCAGGGAAGCCGGCCGTGTGGGTGAGCAGGTGATGGAGGGTGATGTCCGCTTTGTCCAGCGGGACATCCGGGAAGAAGCGGGTGATGGGATCGTGCACGTTCAGCTTCCCCATCTGCTGAAGTTTGAGGATGGCCGTGGCCGTGAACTGCTTGGTGATGGACCCCACGGTGAAGACCGTCGCGGCAGTGACAGGGACGCCCCGTTGGCGATCGCTCAGCCCGTAGCCTTTGGCCAAAATGATTTTGCCCTCTTTGGCCACCAAGAGCGCCCCGGAAAACCCGCGGGCAGTCATGCGGCGCATGTACTCGTCGATCTTGCTCTGCAGGGAAGTCCTGTGACTCGGAGAACAGGAAAGCAGACTGCCTACCACGACCGTTGCCAGCCAAATTCTTGCGCGCGTCTTCACGTCCACCTCCTCAGACTTGTGCGAACGCGTTGACGCTGGTCAGACTTCCTCAGAGAGGGAAAAGTTCCAACTGGCGGGCCGCTACAAATTTTCCGCGGAAACCTTGCCCGTGAGCATTTTTTCCTTGCAATTGCCTTCGCGCTGTGCTATATTTGCACCGTCGCTCTTTGGCGATATGGGCGTAGATTCCGGTGCTCCCCGCCGGGGAGGAAAAGGGAAGACGGTGCAAGTCCGTCGCAGCCCCGCTACTGTGATCCCGGGCGCATGAGTCGATGCGCCGGTGCCCTGGTCAACGGTGCCACTGTCCGCAGCTTGGATGGGAAGGCGACCAGGGTCGGGAGAGCCAGGAAACCTGCCGGAGTCGGTATCACCGTGTGAGCCTCCGCGGGTGAGGTGTCGGTGCGTAGCGTGCGCGACGTGCGAACCCTGGTCTGTTTGAGGAGGCCAGGGTTTTTTTGTTGGCGCCGCCCGCCGCGTGGTGGAGTGCTCGCGCATGGCAGAGGAGGAATGAGGTCGTGAGACCGGGCACCGTTTCTTTGGCCAGCATGGCCATGTTCGCCGGGTTGATGGTCGCCTTGGGCTACCTGCTCAGCAGCGTGCCCAACGTGGAGCTGGTGACCGCCACTGCCTTTGTCGCCGGCGCCTTCCTTGGTGCCGGGCGAGGACTGGCCACGGCCATGGTCGGCGAGCTTCTCTACGCGGCCATCAACCCCTACGGCATCTCCTCTGTCACTCTGCTGGTCAGCCAGGTCTTGGGGATGGGCCTGGCGGGGTTTGTGGGGGGGCTGATCGGCAGGAGGGCGCGGCGGCACAAAATCCACTGGCCACAAGTGCTGGTTTTAGCGGCCAGCGGCTTCATCCTCACGGTGACCTTCGACTTTCTCACCACGGTGGGCTTTCTCGTGATGACCCGGCTCACCCTCCCGGCTTTGCTCGGAGCCTACGCCTATGGGGCGGTGTTCTACCTGACCCACGCCGCCGTCAACACCGCAATCTTTGCGCTGCTGGTGCCGGCGGCCATCGGAGTGTTAGGTAGGAGAGAGACAGCAGTGAACCGGGTTCCACGGGAGGCGAAGATGAAGACGCAAAAGACGCTTTTCCTGACGCTCCTCTGTGTGGCGGTCCTTTGTTCGAGTGCCCTTGCGCAAGTGACCGGCCTGGTGGTGGACCACACCACCGGCAAACCGCTCGCCGGCGCCAACGTCAGTGTTATGCCAGGCGGGCAGGGCGCCGCCACCGACGAAATGGGCCGTTTCGTGCTTCCCAAGCTGCGGGCAGGAACGTACCAGCTTCGCGTTTCCTACATGGGCTATGCGCCGCAGCTGCTCACGCTCCGCGTTGCGGATCGCGGCGCCCAACAGGTGTCCGTGCGCCTGGTGCCGACCATCATTGAACTTGAGGAAGTGATGGTCACCGGCAAGCGTGGCAGATCGCTGAGCTGGGAGTTGCCCGTGTCGGCGGAGGTGGTCTCCGCCGCGGACATAGAGATGGTCAACGGCAGCACCGTGGCTGATGCCTTGCGGCCTGTGGCCGGGGCCTTTGTGAAAAGCTATGGCTCGGATGCGGCCATGAAGTCGCTGTCGGTGCGCGGCTCCTCGGCGGAACAGGTGCTCATCCTCTGGGATGGCGCGCGCCTCAATTCGCCGTTAGCCGGGGGGTACGATCTCGGCCTGCTGCCGCTCACTGCGGTGGAGCGCATTGAATTTGTGCGTAGCGGGCTCTCCTCGCTCTATGGGGCGGATGCCGCCGCCGGCGTGGTGAACATCATCACACGCGCGCCGCGGGGAGGAGTGAGGCCTCAGCTGTCGCTTGCCACGGGCATGGGCTCTTGGGGCAGCCGCTCGGCGCACTTTGGCGCAAGTCACCAGCAGGGCGATGTCGGCCTGCTGGTGGCCGCAAGCCGCGCCCGCAGCGACGGCGACTTTATTTACCGCACCAAGGACCCAGCCACGGACAGGGAAAGGGAGAGCAGGCGCATCAACAATTCGTTTGCCATGGATGAACTCTTCGGCAAGGTGAGCTGGCAGTCTTCTCCACTCACACGCCTCACCCTTTCCGGCGAGTGGTCCCATGCCGAGCGGGGTGCGCCTGGATCCTTGGCCTTTCCGAGTCCCGAGGCAAAGCAGACCGACGACAGCCGCCGCGTGCAGCTGGGTGTGGAGACGAGCCTCGGCGGCAAGGTGCACGTACAGGCGACAGGGTTCCGGCACGAGCTCGCCACCCGCTATGTTGACCCCAATCCCTTCTGGCCGTCGAATGCCGACAACAAAGGCGTCAGCGCCGGTGCCTCTTTGCAGGGTGACCTGCCCTTGGCACAGGACAAGGTGCTGTCCCTGGGGGCCAGCTATCTGAACGAGCGCTCGCGAGGTACCTCGTTGGGTACCCACGCGCGGGAGTCTTTCGGCGCCTTTGCCCAGGCCGATGCCGCCTGGAAAGGCTTGCTCGGTCGCCCCGAGTGGCAGGCCAACCTTCTGCCGACGGCGCGCATCGACCACTACGAGGGGGTTGGTTTCGTCACCAGTCCGAAGGTGGGGATAATTTTGAGCAGGGTGCGGCACAGCCACGTAGCGATACGCGGCAATGTGGGTGGCTCCTTCCGCGCACCGACATTCAACGACCTCTACTGGCCGGAGGACGCCTTTACCGTGGGCAATCCCAACCTGAAGCCGGAACGGACCACGGAAATTGATGGTGGGCTGAGCGTGAGGGTGCCGGCTGCCGGACGCGTGCACGGCGAGCTCAGCTTGTACCGACGCTGGGCCCGCGACCTCATCGTCTGGGGGATGGACCCGCTGAGTTACAAGTGGTCGCCTGCCAATGTGAGCAGGGCGGAGATTACGGGGCAGGAGCTGCGGCTCAAGTGGGAGGGGTTTGCGCAGCGCCTCATCCTTGAGGCGAACTACAGCCATCTGCGGGCGGTAGATACTGGTGGCATACCTGGTCTTCAGGGCAAGCGGCTCATCTACCGGCCGGAACACATGGCCTCGTTGCGGGCTGGTTTTCAGGGTCGCCCGTTCTACGGCCATGTCACTGCCTCCTATGTGGGGTCGCGCTACACGGACGAAGCCAACACGCGGCGCCTTCCTGCGCACACGGTGGCCGATGCCAATGTGGGCGTGCGCGTGCCCTTCTGGGGCGTGACCTGGCACCTCCGGGCAGGAATGGACAACCTCTTCGACGTGCAGTACCAGGTGGCCGCCGGCTACCCCATGCCCGGCCGGCACTGGCGGGCGGTGGCGGAGGTGGGGTGGTGAGGCGTGCGGACGGCGTGGGATTCCCGGGACGAAGGGTGTGGCGTGCCTTGTTGAGGGCTGTGGGCCCTCGTGGCTGGGCGGCTACCTTGATCCTCCTGGGCAAAACGAGACCGCCCCGTCTCCTGATAATACAGACCGTGTAACGGCCTGAGCGCCCGAGCTCGACGTCCGGCCCAAGGACTGGAGACGGGGGACCATACGTTCGCGCTTTGCTGCGATACACAAGGCAGAGCGCCCTGAGGCATTTGCCCCAGGGCGCTCGCGATTTGGTTAGTTATGCCTTACCCCTGCGGGCAAGTCTACCTGAGCAGCAGCATTCTGATGGTCTTGTCGTAGGTTCCGGCCACCAGCCTGCACATGTATACCCCCGCTGCAACAGGCCTGCCCATTTCGTCGCGGCCATCCCAGACCACCGAATGACGACCCGCACTCTCCATCCCGTCCCGCAGCGAGGCCACCTTTACTCCAGCCAAGTTGTACACTTGCAGCGTCACCCTGCTGGCCTGCGGGAGACGGTACTCTATGACCGTCCCAGGATTGAAGGGGTTGGGGTAGTTCTGCACCAGCTCGAACTCTGTGGGCGTGAAGTCGTCAGCGCGTATGCCGCTGCCAGGTTGAATGGTGACCACCTGACCAATGGGCGACAAGGGCTGAACGCTACCGTCCTCCCTGTTGGCTAGCACCTGGGCGAAGGCAAAGCTTACCGTCTGCCCCGCTGCGGCCTGTGCGCTTGTGCGAAACTTCAGCCGCAAGACTACCCCGTAGCCGGAGTTGCTGCCAGTGGTTCGATAGACCGACGCGCTTACCTTCCCGTTGGGGTCATCCGGAATCACGGTTGCTATCGCGCCCGTCAAGAAAGGTCCCACCTCGTAACTGAGGTAGTCAACTATGGCAGTGTTCGTGTAGGTCAGTTCGAAAGAGACCACCTTGAGGTTGGTGACGGGATTGCCTAAGGCTCCAACCTCGATGTCTACCCAGAATTCCTGGTTCTTGTCTACCTGCTGCGGGCCCTTTGCCGCGATGGGCGGTGAGGTGACCCCGCTTTCCTTGCCAAGCGCAACGACCTGGGGTTCCACCGGTGTCGGGAGTGGGGCCCCGGCGGTTCCGGGGTGAGTCTTGCCGAAGTTGACCGGTACGGCATTAATGTCGAAAATGCTCACCAGGCCGTCGCCGTTAGTGTCGGGTAGGTTGCGTCAGGCGGTGTCCATGGTGGGCATACCTGGCCCGTCCAGTTTACAGAGGCATTGGGCCGCTGCGGCCCCGTCCGGCCCCAGTGATTGGCAACGATCGGGTTAATGTCGAAGATGTTCACAGTGCCGTTATCATCAGCATCGCCCGGCCACACCGTGACCAACCTGGACAGCGTAGTCGTGGCTTCACCTGGAGCGAGCACAATCGACGCGCCCAAGGGGTCGATGGCTTCCACGGAGGCGAGCCCGAACCGGAGGACTCTGTCCTGCGTGGCCCCTTGCACAACTCTCGCACCCGTGCGACATTGCCTGTGCCGCTGACGCCTCCCTGCCCAGCTTTGCGGGAAATCCCGATGGCCACTGTGCCGGCGGCATTATTGTGCTGGCCCAAAAATACCACGTCACTGCCCATGAAGGACTCGGGGTTTTCGGAAATCGCCTCCAGATAGCCGTTGTCCAAGGTCAAAACGAAACTGACCCCGAAGAGATTGCTTACCTGATCCACACGCACATACACGTCGAACTCGACCCCCACCTGCCCCAGGACGGTGGCCGGGCTCACGGGGCGGATTTCTCCGGCGTGGGCGCCAATGCCAACAAATACCAGCAAAATGATCAAAAGACGGAATGGACCACTGGGTTCTCTCATCGCTTGCCTCTTTACGTTACGTTGTGACGACTTCGTCCTCTGGGCGCCCACCGTGGAAACCGATTCCCGCGGACAACGCGCAGTTTGGTGTTCTCTCACTTGTGGGCTCCTCCATCTCCGATCGTTGACCTAGTTCGTGGTCGGATTCGCCTCAATTCCAAGGCCTTTGAGTCACGATCAGACGTGGTCCCTTTCCCGACGGAGTTCCCTCGACCAAATCTCGCACTCGAGACGCTCGACAAAGGTTGATCGAAAAGGTGCGGGGGAACCGTTTGTCGCGGACACACTGTGACCGCGGACGCCGCGATTGTGTCCTCCAGTCCCGTTTCACCTTCCCCCCTTGTCTTGTTTGGGTTTACCCTTCTGGACTTACGGAAGGACAACCTACACTCTGCTCCGAAGTCCCTCGATCGCTTTGAGAAGAGCTTCCTGGTAAGTTCCATACCCCAAACCATCAACCATATAGGGGACTACAGTCCAGTTGATCGGAGGAAGAGCAAACAAGGCACGAAGGAAGTCTACTTTTTCCTGTGCCATTTGGTACTGACGAGTGTGGTAGTAGGCTTCGGCCATCAAGAAGTGAAGGTCAGTGAATCTCACTGTCCGGTCGTGAACGAATTCATAGGTGCCGGTACTGCTCAGGGCCTTCTTCACGTCAGAAATTGCCTCACTGTAGAGGTTCATTCGAAAGAAGGTTGCAGCCCTGCCGGCGTAAGAGTCGGCAACATATGGGCCGGGCGTGGTGGAGTCCTTCTGGACCGAGAAAGTGAAATTGTTGTGAGCTACCTCGTATGCGCGCTGCCTTGCCTGACTCCAGCCCAACCCGCAATGCGCGATTGCAGCGATGCTGTCGCTTGGATTCATGTTGAGTGCAGTGCTGAAGCAATTAACTGCCTCGGCGAAGTCCTTCGCCTCGAAGTATCTCCAGCCCTCAGCAATCCATGTAACGGGACCCTTCTTTGGTGCCGTGGGTGTCTCTTTGCTGCAGGTAGCGAGGGCCACGACGCAGACAAGGCAGATCAACACCGCACGTCCAGGCGACTGTTTGAGCATGAAGGCTGTCATTGGCTATTCCTCCATTTGTGTTGAGCAACTTAGCGTAGGAAGATCATCTTTCTTGCAATGGAAAGCCTGTTTGCCCGCAGACGGCAACAGTACACTCCGCTTGGCACCTGCCGACCAGAGCTATCCCTCCCGTCCCATACGACAGAATAATACCCGGGGTTCTGAGGCTCATCCACCAGGCAACACACTTCGCGCCCAGCGGCGTCGTAGATACCCAGCTCCACCCAGCCCGAAAATCGCTCAGGCAGTCCATAATGTAGGGTAGTGGTCGGATTGAACGGATTGGGGTAGTTTGGCAAAAGGACCAAGTGCGAAGGAAAACTCCCTGACGTCCGACGTTTCTGATTCCACTGCAGACGGTATTCTCCCAGCTGGTCGACCAGCAAGGTCACTCTGTCAGTCTTCTTGTCCACTACACCGCCGAGAGATCTCCAGCCGTCACTTTCTCTGATCGCAAGCTCTAGTCTCTCCTCATCTAGGTCTGCCAAGGCCCTCTCCGAGTAACTGGCCTCCAACAGCACAGAGTCGGATAACCGGAGTCCTGCGGGCTCAATTCCGTAGCTTGTCCCAATGGCGATGACTGTGTCACTTTCCATTGTCCTTCTACAGAGGCCTTCCCTCCGTCCTGGTTCCTGGTTCGCTTGTAGAACCAAGACGTAAGCGTCGTAAGGAAGGCAACCAGCGGGGAACTGTGCATGCAAGGCCCCATCGAGACTAGCGATCGTCCCCCCCCTGTACTGTTTTGACTAGCTGCACCGAGATGGACAGGCTGTCGGCACCTTCATTTCCCCATATCGCATCTTTGCCTCTCATGATGACCACCAGTCTTCCGCTCCCCCGAGAGCTGGTAATCACCAACATAGATTCGACGCGCAGCGTCGAGCTCCGACATAGGAACAGGGATCCCGTTGGCGGTACACTGAACCCCGCGCTGATCCAGTGTCTCGTTGGGGATGGCGTACAGATCGAGATCCTCTGTGATTATGGGATTCTGCAGGAGACCGATTGTGAAAGAGGGGGGCGTGAGGTCTGCGACCAGGAAATTCCAACTTTGAGAGCTCAGGGTCTTTGCTCCCCAGCGATCCACCGCTTCCACCCGCCAATAGTACCTCTGTAATTGCTGCAAAGAATCACGTACGGCAGCAGGGGTGTCGGTGCCTGCTGCGAGTGTATCGAAGATGGAGAAATAGGAGCTTTTCGAATACTGAACAAAATAGCGCACCGTATCTCCTGGGTCAGCGTCTCGCGCGGTCCGCCACTTGAATGAGGGCAGGTACGTTCTAACGGTATCACCTGATCGCGGAGAAACTAGGCTGAAAGCCTGAGGGGCCCTCGCGCTTACTGAGACGCTTCTTGTTGTCGTGCCGGTATACCCGTCCGTATCCTTGACCTCAAGCCTAATTGTCTTGGTTCCCGGTGAGGCGTACTGATGGTTTGCAGTCTTGACCTTGGAGTATTCGGTGTCGTACGCCCCATCGTTTTCCCAATCCCACCGAACCTCGAGGTCCGCGAGGGGAGTAACTTGGTCTTGTGAACTGGAAGCGTCAACCAGGAAAAGGGTCTCCAGGAAACCGGACGTTGGGGTTACCGTGAACGAAGCCCTCGGCTCAGGCCCCATGATGGGACCTCTCAACTTGTAGATTCTGTCGTTGTCAGCATCTGCAATCCAAAGATCACTGCCGTCCCAGGCAATATCCCTGGGAAAGGTCCCCGGCGGCAGATAGAAGTTCCGAGTGTTGCCAGAGCCGTCCAGTTCGTAGATGAGTTCAGCCTCGCCGTCCACCAGCCACGCAGAATGGCCGTCCCATTCCAGACCAGTGTGATAAGTACCGGGAACAAACATTCTGGCCGCCACCTGGCCGGTTCGGCTAAGCTTCCACACGGTGTTCTCGCTGATGTCGCACAACCACAAGTAACTTCCATCCCAGGCCAAGCCCGAAGGTTTGGCACGTCGGGGGCTTCTCGTACTCTCAATTCGCACAAGTGCGTTATGGAGACTGACAATTCTATTTTCGCTCGTTTCTCATCTGGATCACTCCAGGGTAAGGACATCGAAAGGCTTCAATCCACCGCTCCAGCGGATAGCGGCCCACCATGCTTTTGGGGTATACTCCACCCGTGAGGTGGAGCCTTCACAAGATGTCCCCCGTTCTGATAGACAAACTTGACTGCTCGGTCCCCTGTGAAGAAGCTACAGCATCCTTCTCTCGCAGGGGGGCCACATAGAGTTGCCACCCATTCCTGCTCTTTCCACATTGGTGGGTCCCTACCTACCTGCAAGCCGTACCTGCCCGTCCATCCATCGTCGCGAGGCCTCTAAATGGCTTGACTTCCCACCCCGTTCCACCCAGTGAGCAGCGCCGGGAGGAACTCTCGACGTAACCGGGTTACGTCCTCATGCCTGCTTCGGCGCCTGCATGGCCGTGAGTCTCACTCCTACTCCTTCCAACTTGTTTAAGGAATCTGAAGACCTCACTGATCAGTCGCGCAGGCGCTCCCGTACGGTACCGATGCCCTTCGGGGCCTGTGTCTCTCCCCATGTTTCACACCACCCGAATCTCAGAGGACACCAACAAGGGTTAACATGCTGCGAAGTTAGGTATCTTTGCCTGTACTCCTACTCTCAATCGCGGGTGTCTAAAGTCCGTGGCCTCAGCAACCCTACTGTCATCAGTCCAACAACACTCCCCTTCCCGGGGAGTCCGATCGGGCGAGGAAAGAAAGCCCGCCCGTGTTCATAGCTCGGCTTCACCGCTAACCGTAGTACCTTAGCCAGCGAGCGGCTCTTTCTCTCATGATGAACACAGTGTTCACGAACTCTAACGCCCAATGTAGCGCTTTCCCGTTCGGGGTAACATCAGGCGCCGACCCTCCAATAATGCACTTCAACCCGCTCCAAAAGAGAACCCGCTGGCTTAACGCCGCCGACTCCTGCAGCGTTGAGTGTTCCCCTTTGCTGATCCTGGGATCCTCTTCTCACAAGGGATGAAGTGGTCATCGAGGCCGCTCGATAATCGCATAACGCAATCTTCGTGCCCTCTCGTTGGTTCCTCCTGGCCTCGAAGTCGAGAAGGAGGCAAAGGGCTCTTTCCACACCTTACTGCAAGTTCGTCACGCTACTGTAGGATTCTTCCCACACTGTGTTGGGCTTTTCCAACAGACTTCCTCACGTTCCTGTCCTTTTGCGGCAGGCAGAGCGCAAAACCAACCCCGATTTACGACGCTGGCCCGCCCCCCACCCCCAACTCCCTCATCTTCACATGCAAATGACTCCTGTTGATCTGCAGAAGCCGCGCGGTTTCGCTGACGTTGCCCCGGCAGGCGACCAAGGCCCGCCTGATGTACGCCCGCTCAAACTGGCGCCAGGCCTCCGCAAGCGGCACAATCTGACCACGGAACAGGGACTCCGGTACCTGCCCCTCTTCTTTTTCCCACACCTGCTCTAACTCCCAGGCGTTTACCACCTCAGAGCTGCACAGGATCCACACCCTCTCCATGAGGTTGCGCAACTCGCGGATATTGTTGGGCCAATGGTAGCGGAAGAGAAGTTGCAACGCTTCAGGGGCGAGAGTCGCCGGTGGGCGGCGGTTCAACTCACAAAAGGTGCGCAAGAAGTGGTTGGCCAGGAGGGGGATATCCTCCGGGTGCTCGCGCAAGGGCGGGACGTGCAAGACGACTACCTTCAGCCTATGGTAGAGGTCGGGCCGAAAACGACCCTCGGCAACATCCTGTTCCAACTGGCGATTAGTTGCAGCCAGCACGCGCACGTTCACGCGAATGCTCTCTAAGGAGCCCACCTTGTGCACGTCACCGTACTCCAACACATGCAAGACCTTTGCCTGGGCAGCCGGACTCATGTCGCCGATCTCATCGAGGAAGATAGTGCCGGAATCGGCACATTCGAACATGCCCCTCTTGGCGGAGTGGGCACCCGTGAAGGCCCCCTTCACGTGCCCGAAGAGCTCGCTCTCCAACAGCGTGTCGCTCAGGGCGCTGCAGTTGACCACGACAAACGGCTTGGCGGCGCGCGGGCTCTGTTGATGGAGGGCCCGTGCCACCAGCTCCTTGCCTGAGCCGCTCTCGCCGAGAATGAGCACGGTGCTGTCGCTTTTGGCCACCTGGGCAATGCGCTGGCGCAGGGCAGCCATCACCGCGCTGGTGCCCAGCAGTTCGCCAGGCTCGCGAAGGCTGCGCAGCTGCTGGTTCTCAGGTTCTATCTGCCGCTTTTGCAGCGCATTGCGCATGCTCACCGGCAGGCGCCGTTCCACGGCGTCACGCTCGATAAAGTCGAATGCCCCTAAGCGCGTCGCCTCTACGGCAGCGTCAACGGTGGCATAGTCGGTAACGATCAACACTTCCGGGGGGTGCGCCAGGCCTTTGGCACGTTCCAGCACCTGCAGGCCGGAGAGCTTGGGCATCTGCAGGTCGAGGAGCAGCAGGTCGTAATCGGCATCGGACAGCCGGCCGATCGCCTCCTCGCCATCAGCTGCCTCTTCCACCTGGTAACCCGCTTCCTCGGCGATATCGCGCAGCTGCAGGCGGAGGTTGCGGTTGTCGTCAGCGATCAGGACACGAATAGGTTCTTCCATGAGCTCCTGCCACGATTTTTGTGAGATGGCCTGGGAGCGAGTGCAACCGGCGTGCCAGCGTGCCTTAGGCGGGAGGGTGGCGCACCGGAATGCTCAACGTGACCGAGGTACCGTGCCCCCCTGGGCACTCGACGCGCACGTCGCCTTGCAGCGACTGCATTATCTCCTTGGTAATGGCGAGACCGACGCCTGAGCCTCCTGGCTTGGTGGTCACACCAGGCTCAAACAGCCTGCCCAGAAGGTCCGGCGGGATGCCCGGCCCGTCGTCGAGAACCTCGATGACAATCCACTCTTCCCACTGGCTGCTCTCCGGGCGCTGCCTGCTTTCACGGTAGGTGGTGAGGAAGATGTTCCCACGTTTGCCCACCGCTTCCACCGCGTTCTGGATGACGTTGCGCAGGGCCATGCGCAAGGCATCGTGCGCCACGTGCACCAGGGGGAGGTCCTTGCCAGCGTTGAGGTGAAAGAGTACCTCCGGCCCCACCTCGCCACGGAACTGCTTGCAAACTTCTTCGACCAGAGCGTTCACATCGCATGGGCGTGGCTTGTGCGATGCCAAGTCCATCAAAGAGGGTAAGCGAAGGGCCGTGTTGCGCGCTTGCACGACCTGGTTCTCCATCTCTCCGAGGTGCTCCTGGCATTGATCCTGATTTTGGACTGTGGGCTGCAACTCCCGCCGCAGGCGTCCCAGCAGTGTCAGTGCCGCCGAAAGGGGATTGTTCAGGTCGTGGACCATGCCGCGGGTCAGTTTGAGCCACTCCCCGGAGCGGAACGGCGCGGAGACGGGGAGCTGGCGCCAGAGAAGGACGCCACCACCGGAGAGAGTTAGCCCAGGCCGGGGGTACCACTCGAAGATGAAGAGGCCGTGCGTTCGGTCCGGCAGTTCGAGCTCCTGAACGCTCTCGGCACTGTGGGCACCATGTACCCTCAGCCAACCTTGCACATACTGCACGGCGCTCGGTGGCAGGAGGTCGCCCAAGGAAATTGAGGTCGTGCTCCGGTTGACCCGCTCGGCCAGCGCCCCGCTCCACTCCCGTGGGCGCAGGTGGCGGTCTAACCGCACCCAGTTCGCTGTAGGGCTAAGCACAGGGAGGCTGCAGTAGGCGGAGAGCGAAAGCAAGAAGTGCCAGGTGAGCAGACCAAGCACCACCACTACGGCCAATGGGGGCGCCACGATGGCCGCACAGTTCCACCAGAGATGCGGGGTTGGTTCGAACCGCAGAAGGAGGGAGCCCTCTCGGTCTCTACGATTGGCTACCAGCAGGGGCTTCTCTTTCCCCCGTCTTATGAGTAAGGGGCCTCCCAGGCCAGCATCTGCTCCGAGGAGCCTTAGCCGCGCGTCGAGCACGACAAACCCTCTGAGCGTCTCGCACACTACTTCCTTAGTACCGTCCAGGTTGAGGTCGTAGCACGCGACGCCGGCTGCACCATCTATGCCCTGAACGGGCACCTTGCGTTCCAGTTGGGGCACAAAAACCCGTTTGTCGACACTATAGCGGTAAAGTTGAGCCCTCGAGTCTTCGGCAACGAGCAAGGCTTCGGAGATACCATCTTCATCGAGGTCGGCAATGGTGAAGGCCGAGCGGGAGAAGGGAGGCGGCGGCAAGAGACGGCGCAGGGCCAGCTGCGGGAATTCCATCTCGAAGAGGTCGCTGGGCAGGACCTGTGCTTCCTTCTGGACCCGGTTACACAAGACTGCGCACCGCGCCGTTCCCTGGGCGTGCTCGCGGAACTGGTAGGTGCGGACAAACGTACCCTTGGCGGCGAGCTCTTTCCTAAAAAGTCTTTTGCCGTCATGGTCAAAGACCATTAGGTAAGCCACGTCGTCCTTCGTGCCGTTGATTGGCGCCCTTAGATTCTGTGGGGTGTCCGTGCCGAGTACATACTCCGGCAGCCCGTCCCCTTCCAAGTCGGTGGCGAGTGACGCGGTGGGAAACGCCACCATCTTCTCCTGCCATAAGATGGCGCCGTCTGGAAACCGGAAAGCGAAAAGACCGCGGGGAGACCCGGCATGTCCTGTGCGCACCAGAAAGATCAGGTCATTCTGCCCGTCCCCGTCCAAGTCGCGGCTGTCGATTAGGAACCCTGGGCAATCCCAGCGTCCGATGTTGTCGAGGTTGGTATGCTCGTCGGTGGTGAGCGCAGGGAAGCGGGTCACCCGCTGGTCGTCCGTGGTGCGGATATCCACAAAGGCAGTGTCATTGCGGAGGAGCCAGACAACCAGTTCCTCGCGGCCGTCGCCCACCAAGTCCGCAAAGCTGAGAGAAGCTGTCTCTGCACCAGGGAAGTTGTACTGCTCTGTGC